>CAVXOO010000068.1:0-3397 GCA_963762945.1 uncultured Acidobacteriaceae bacterium
CTTCCCCAGCGCCTTCCGATTCCAGGGGCAAACATCCTGGCAAATATCGCAGCCAAAGACCTGGCGGCCCATCCCCGCCATCAGTTCCTCGGCAATCGGTCCCTTATGCTCGATGGTCAGGTAGGCGATGCATCGCGTTGCGTCCATCTGGTAGGGCACATCCAGCGCATGCGTAGGGCAGGCCTCGATGCACCGCGTACAAGTGCCGCAATGATCCGCAACAAGCGTCGGCCTCGCTGACTTGCTGACTTGCTGACCTGCCGACTCACTCACATCCAGCGACGTCAACAGCACCGCCAAAAATCCCCACGAGCCCAACTCGGGATGAATCAGACAGGTATTCTTGCCCGTCCATCCCAGCCCCGCCGCCACGGCCAATGTCCGCTCCACCACCGGCCCCGTGTCCACATACGCCCGCGACTCGAACTCGCCGAACTCCTCATGCAGCCGCGCCTCCACCGCGCGCAATCGCTTCAGCAGCACTTTGTGATAATCGCTAGGCCGCCGCTCGCCCTTCTCACCTTTCTTGCCTGGCAGCAAATGACTCGACCACGCATACCGCGCAATCCAGCCGTTCCACGGCTCTGAAGTTTTGGTCGAGAGTCGTGCATCGGGGTAGAGATAACTCGCAAAACAAACCAGCGCCGAGCGCGCCCAGGGGAAGGGAATCCGCGCGCGCTCGCGTGTAAGCCGGCCGTCCTCGCCGCTCCGTTCGAGATACCGCATGGTTCCCGCGCGGCCCTTGCCCACCCACTCGCGAAACCGCTCGGCATCCCGCTCCTCGTTCGCATAAGGCAACGCCGCCACGCCCGCCTCGGAAAATCCAGCCTCCCGTGCCAGCTCCCGCATCCGGCTCGCGGTCAACCCTTGCGAATTGTGCGCCTCAGCTCCCAAGGGAACTTTCCTCTCCACGCAGTCGTATCGAATTATGTTGTTCATTTCCGGACGCGTGCCACGAGATTGAACACCAGCCGCCGCGCCGGACCAGGGCCAGCACGCTCAAATGCCCTCTGAATTCAGCATATTCCCCAACCGCGGCGCTTTTTCTGGTTTGGCCATCCGCGTGCAATCTTTAGGGTCAGGCGATAACAGAACCCCGGATGGTCCGTTATAGCGTTGACGCTTCCAGTCCATCGGCACGCCGTCCCCCAAGGAGTTTTTCACATGAATCGTCCCCTTTGCTCAAACACGCAATTCGTTCGCTGCGTCGAGGAACTCGTCCGCGGCCAGGAGCAGGAGTTCGTGCAAAGACTGCAGCCCCTGGTGCGCCGGCAAAATGTCACCCTCGACCTCGAGGAGATCAAGCGCATCGACGCAGCCGGTCTCACCGCGCTCATCACCCTCTATTGCGAAGCCTGCCAGTCCGGCTGCCGCTTCGCCATTGCCAATCCCGCGCCGCACGTGCGCCAGATCCTCGCTCTGGTCGGCCTCGAGGCCATCCTGGTCGCCGGAAACACAGAAGAATTCTGCTGCTTCAGGCCGCAATTCCAGGAAACCGCGGCCTGAGCGCACAGAACTGCTTCACATCCAATCAACGGCCTTGGGATAAACTAATCCTGACTTTTTATTGAATCCCCAAGGAACGCCCTCATGCGGACGAAAACATTCTGGGCGATCGTGCTCGCCGCCTTATTCCTCCCTTGCTGCCAGCTTCGCGCCCAGGATACGGCTGCGGCCGAAGCCTTTTTGAGAGATATCTACAGTCATTACCAAAACGGAGGCGAAGGAATCGCCTTCGATGGTGCCCGCGCCAGTCAGTATTTCTACTCGTCTCTCTTGGAACTTGAGAGGGCCGACGTCAAAGCCACCGGGGCCGGCGATGCCCCGGCTATCGATTACGATCCCATCTGCGGCTGCCAGGATTGGGAGGGAATCTGGAACCTCGATATCGAAATCCAGGTGGAGAGTCCGGAGCGGGTCATAGCCGACGTCTCCTTCGCGATCTCTGACCCAAAGAAAACTTCAACGGACGCTACGCGCAGGCTTGAGATCACGCTCATCACCGAGCGCGGCAACTGGCGCATCTTCGACATTCTCGACCAATCCGACCCCAAGCTCACCTCTTCGGTGCGCCAATTGCTCCAGAAAGACCTCGCCGATCTTAGAAGCCACCGCAAGCCGGCTTCCAATTGATCGCAAGCCGCTTGCCTTCATCGAAAACCGGTCACTGAAGATCCGAACGGTCTCAAGATGCGGCACCACATACTTGTTTGTAGTTACCCGTCCTTCAGCCCCGCCGATCCCCTGTGACCGAACGCACAGGCAATCCTCACCCTCAGCCGTTATTTCTAGTAGGGACAACGCCCGCTTGGCGCAGTCCCATTTTGTTGAGGGGTCTCGCTCGCTCAGCCCGCTTTTCCGCTTCCAGTTGGCGCGCTGGGCCTCCGTTCCGTTACTCTTTCCTATGGACCGCAAAGCGGAATCCAACCATGGAGATTTGACTCGATGACTCAGGCAGTTTTGGAGCAGGCGTCCGCCAAGGCGGACCCAACATCAACTGAACGCTATGTCTACTTTTTTGGCGGCGGCAAGGCCGACGGCAATGGAAAAATGAAGGACGTGTTGGGCGGCAAAGGCGCAGGCCTGGCCGAGATGACCAACGCGGGCCTGCCCGTGCCTCCAGGATTCACCATTCAGACCGAAGCCTGTCGCGAATACATGCGCGGCAAAGTCAGCCCCAAGATCGACCAGGAGATCCTCGCGGCGCTTCAGAAGCTCGAGCAGTTGCAGGGCCAGAAGCTCGGCGTCGGCGAAAATCCGCTCCTCGTTTCCGTCCGCTCCGGCGCAAAGTTCTCCATGCCCGGCATGATGGACACCATTCTCAACCTCGGCCTCAATGATCAGGCCGTCGAAGCTCTCGCCAAGCGCAGCAACAATCCCCGCTTCGCGTACGATTCCTACCGCCGTCTCATCCAGATGTTCGGCGACGTGGTCCTCGACGTTCCCAAAAAGAAATTCGAGCACATCTTCGACGCCGTCAAGGCCGCCAAGAAGGTCAAATTCGACTACGAACTCCAGCCTGACGCGCTCAAAAAGATCATCGAAGAGTACAAGAAGCTGGTCAAGAAAGAGACCGGCAAGGACTTCCCGCAGAATCCGTTGGAACAGCTCTTCGCCGCCCGCGACGCCGTCTTCAGGAGCTGGCAAAACGAGCGCGCCAAGACCTATCGCCGCATCAACCACATCGACGACTGGCTCGGTACAGCGGTCAACGTGCAAGCCATGGTCTTCGGCAATCTGGGCGAGAACTCCGGCACCGGCGTCGGCTTCACGCGCAATCCCGCCACCGGCGAGCATGTCTTCTTCGGCGAGTATCTGATGAACGCGCAGGGCGAGGACGTCGTCAGCGGCGTGCGCACCCGAACCCATCAGCGAGCTGAGAGAAGGCCATGCCCAA
>CAVXOO010000069.1:0-3834 GCA_963762945.1 uncultured Acidobacteriaceae bacterium
ATGCAAGGGCTGCCGTGCACGATCTTTGGCGACGGAACGCAAACGCGCGCTTTCTCTCACATTTCCGATGTTGCGCCGGCGATCGCAAGATCGATCTCCATCTCCGGCGCGTACAACCAGGTCTTCAATATCGGCGCGGATATTCCGTATTCCGTGAAGGATCTGGCGGAAGCCGTGCAACAGGCAATGGGAAAGCGCACGGGGACAGAGTTCTTACCGGCCCGCAACGAGGTGCAGCACGCATTCAGCGATCACAGCAAAGCTCGCCGTATTCTTGGCGCTGAGGCGTCGACCCCTCTTGCAGCGGGATTGGAACGCATGGCGCAATGGGCCATCCATGCGGGACCGCGCTCATCGAGCGAATTCAGTTCGATCGAGTTGGAGGAGGGGCTGCCTCCGAGCTGGGTGAAAAAGTGTACAAGAACCTAAGCGTCAGCGTGGCGATGCCGGCCTATAACGAAGCAGCGGGCATCGTAGCTGCGGTCCGCGGATACCTCGCGCTCGCCGAAGTCGACGAAGTGGTCGTGGCAGACAACAACAGCAGCGACGGAACCGCAGCGCTTGCCGAGAGCGCGGGAGCCCGCGTAGTGCAGGAAAAGCGCCAGGGATACGGCTACGCCTGCAGGTCATCGCTGGAAGCGGAAGCCGGCGACCTTACTCGAAGGCTGCCGTCTCCTCGGCGTCGGAGCCGTGGATGGCATTCTCCTGGATGGAGGCCGCAAACTTCTTGCGGATGGTTCCCTCCTCGGCATGGGCGGGGTTGGTTGCGCCCATCAGCTTGCGCAGATCGGCGATGGCGTTTTCTTTTTCGAGCACCATCAGCACCAGCGGTCCCGACGACATGAAATCCGTGAGCGCGTCGAAAAACGGCTTGCCTCGGTGCACGGCGTAGAAGCCTTCGGCTTCGCGCTTGGTGATGAATTCCTTTTTGATGGCCACGATGCGGAAACCGGCCTTGTCGATCTCGGCCAGAATGGCGCCGGTGAAGTTCTTGCGGACCGCGTCCGGCTTAACGATGCTAAAAGTGCGTTGTAGCAAGCGAATTCTGCTCCTCAAATGGGGAATCGTCGTTCTCTCTTCTCATTGTAGGGGCCGATGGCGCGGCTCGATCGGTGCCGCGGCTTGATCGGCGCCGCGGCTTCAGGCTTTGCAACGGCGCTTCGCAGCCCAGCCGCACAGTACTTTAGTAATAGGAGAAGGAACTGGAATGCGCCCCCATCAGCCGTGCCAAAGCTACTCTCTCGGGGCTCCCCAGGGTGTTTTGCGTGTGAAAAGTTACTTTAGTGTGGGGTTTTTCCTCACTCGGACTGCCTGTTTCATGCCAATGAGCCCCTCCGTTCGGCCCTGCATATCCCCAAATCACAATCAATTGCTTTGGCATAGGTATCACATAACAAAATAGATACGAAATAGGCGACGGAGAGTAAGGCGTGGACCTAAAAGTCATTTACTAAATCGTTCAAGTCCAGATTGAGTAACCTGTGATAAAAGGATCGGCTCTCGCCCTATTTTCCCGCTTGCAAATGCCGATATTTCTGGTACAAGTGGTATGTATTGAAGAGTGCTCCGGGGTGGTTACCGGAAGGTTGGTTACCCGAAACCCGTTTTGGAGATGGCTTCATGATTCTTACGGAGCTTCAAATTGCGGCCGTTCTGGCCATTGCCTTGTATCTGGTTCGCTGGCGACAGGCTGTGCGGCGCCGCAATGCGCAATCCTGGGAGTCGTTGCTGGCTCGGCTACGTTCTGAATGGAGCGCGCGCGAGTTGAGCGACCAGTTCCTTTGGAAAGAGGGCTTGAGCGCCACGCCTGAAGATGCATGGCTGCGCATGGAAGGTCCCCGCGGCCTGTGGGTGATGTACCAAAATGCGCGCGTCATGCTGGAGATGGCAGATTTCGCTGCCAAGAACTGCGAAGGCGTTGACCGGCTCCTCGTCGAGACGCTGCACAGCGACGCGATGCAGATTCGCGTCTGCGTGCTGACGGCTCTGGCGCAATATGGGTTCTCGCAAGCCGGCGAGGGTGTGCGCGTCAACGCTTACCGGGCCGCCGCCATCTATACCGGTATGGCCGCGCGCATGACGCAGCTGCTGCAGGATCACGCAGCCACCATGGTTCCCGAATTCGTCGCAGCCATGTGATCCGTTTTTTTCTTTCTCCTAAATCACAGAACCCCGGCCACGGCCGGGGTTCTTCTTTTACTGCCGGTTTTCGAATAGCACCTACGCCTGATTCTCTGCCAGGAACTGGTTGATCGCTCCGTATTCCTCCTCGGTAAGCCTGAAGCTGAGCGCGGCCGCCGTCTCCTCAACTTGCGCTGCGCTGCGCCCGCCCACAATCGCGGCGGTGATGGCGGGGTTAAGGAGCGTCCACGCCACGGCCACCACGCCGGGAGTCACTCCGCGCGCGCCGCCAATCTCACCGAGCAGTTCTACCAGGCGCAAGTTGCGGCTCAGGCGCGGTTCCTGAAACTCCACATTTTTGCGCCGCCAGTCGTCGGCGGGAAAGGCAGCAATGCGCTCCGCCGTCATCTTGCCGGCCAGAAGACCTGAGAGCATAGGCGAATAATTGACGACGCCGATGCCGTTCGCCTGGGCGAAGGGCAGAATCTCCGTCTCCACGGCCCGGCGCAGCATGGAATAGGGCGGCTGCAGGCTGGTGATGGGCGCAATCTTTTGGGCGCGCTGCATCTGCTCCACGTTGAAGTTCGATACCCCGATCCAGCGCAGCTTGCCCTCGTCGCGCAGCCGCGCCATAGCTCCCCATCCCTCTTCGATCTCGCTCGCGGGATTGGGCCAGTGAATCTGGTAGAGATCGATGGCGTCCACCTGGAGCCGGCGCAGTGAGGCTTCTACCTCTTCGGCGATCGACGCCGCCTTGAGCGAGTTGTAAATGCTGCGGTCGGCATGCCAGCGCATGGAGCACTTGGTAAAGATATAGGGCTTGTGTGGCGAGGACTTCACGGCGCGTCCCACAATCTCTTCCGAGTGGCCCAGCCCGTAGACGGCCGCAGTGTCGATCCAGTTGACGCCCAGCTCGAGCGCGCGATGAATGGAGGCGATGGAGTCGTTATCGTCCTGGGGACCCCAGGCGAATTGCCAGTCGCCTCCGCCGATGGCCCATGCGCCAAAGCCGATCGGGGTAAGTTTGAGGTCGGAGTTGCCGAGGGTGCGGAGAGCGCCGGAGGATGCCGTCAGCCAGTGCCCGGACTTGTTGATGCCGATCGGCACCACGTCGAACTTCCGCCGGTCGATTGCCTTCAAAATCGAGGCGGCCGAGAGCAGCGAGACCTCATGCTCGCCGCTCCGCCCGCCAAATACAACTCCAACTCGCAGTTTTTTTCGTCATTCTTTTCCTTGATCGCCATATCCGAGCGCAAGAAGATCAGCACTGATTCAGTGTAGAACCCTTCACAGTATCTTCTTCCCAAATGCCGAGCAGGCCAGCTCGACGGCCAGGTCCGCCGTGCGGTTGTGCTCGTCGATCACCGGGTTCACCTCGACGATCTCGAAGCTCAGCATGCGTCCATGGTCGGCGATGATCTCCATGGCCAGATGCGCCTCGCGATAGGTTGCGCCGCCGCGCACCGGCGTTCCCACGCCAGGCGCGTCCTCGGGGTCGATCCAGTCCATGTCGAGCGAGACATGGTAACCCGGCCGTCCCGCGGCCTGCCGCGCCAAGAGCCTCTTCCATCACCGCTCTCATGCCGCGCTCGTCGATGTCGCGCATGGTGTAGACCTCAGTCACTCCGGCGCGGCGAAGATTCTCCCGCTCGCCAGCGTCGATGTCGCGCAGCCCGACCAGCACGGTATTCTCGGCGCGATCTTGGGCGCGTA
>CAVXOO010000070.1:0-8048 GCA_963762945.1 uncultured Acidobacteriaceae bacterium
GACCGGCAACTCAGCCACCGACTCGCCCGCATGGTTCATCGCCAGCACCTGCTCGCGTCCATTCATCGAGGTTTTGAAGATGCGCACTTTGCCCCGCGCGATGATGTGCAGGCCGTGGCAGGGCTCATCCTCAGAAAACAACAACTCGCCGCTTTTGAAATGCCTGCGCACCGTTCGTGCCGCCAGCGACTGGAATTCCGCGCGCGACAAGCTTGAAAGCAGCGCGGTCTTTTCAAGGACTGCTGCCAGATCCGTGCGTTCACTCACCATGAAAAAAGTCTAACGGATGGTCATAGCTACGCGCCGCCGATTGATCTCGATCCCAGTGACTAAAGTCGCTGCACTGCGAACGCGGCACTTCTAATGTGAGTTCAGGAGAACATCATGATTGCCGTTACAAAGACCGTTCGCGAGATTGCCCTCGAACAACCCTCTTCGATTCGCGTCTTCGAGAGCCTCGGCATCGACTACTGCTGCGGCGGGCGCAAACCCCTGGCCGAGGCCTGCGCTGCCAGCCAACTCGACGTCGACGAGGTGCTCGCGGCACTCGAATCCGCCACAGGCAACGGCGCGCCTTCAACAGTTACCTGGGAGCAGGCCCCGCTCGGCCAGCTCATAGAACATATTGTCGTCACCCATCACTCGTACGTGAAAAGGGAGTTGCCGCGCTTGGCGGTTCTTGCACAGAAAGTCGTGAACCGCCACGGCGATACCCAGGCTCATTTGCCCGCCATGCAGAAGACGCTGGCGCACCTCGACGACGAGTTGATCCACCATCTCGGGAAGGAAGAGCACGTCCTGTTTCCCTACATTGCAACTCTCGAGGTCGCTGTCGTCTCAGGCATTGCCTCACCGGAGGCCTGCTTCGGCGCCGTGGCCAATCCCATCGCCATGATGAGCCGCGAACATGATGCTGCCGGCGCGTTGTTTGCCGAGCTTCGCCGATTGAGCGATCACTTCACCACGCCTGCTGGCGCCTGTCCCACCTATCATGCCTTCTATGACGGTTTGAAGGAATTTGAGCTGGATCTTCACCAGCATATCCATCTGGAAAACAACATTCTGTTTCCTCGTGCCATCGATCTGGAATCGTCGGCCATCAGCGCAACCGTTCAGTGAGTGAATCGCCGCGCTACAACCCCGTCATCGAGGGCGCGGATCGGATGAAGGGACAAGCGCTCCGATGTTATTCGTCTCGCTCCGGAGTGGCCCTCCCGGCGATGTCAATTGCTTCTCCGGGATCGCGATTCCGCCATAGAGGATAGGGCAGTCCGGCAAGCCGGTTGATGGCG
The DNA here is from genome assembly GCA_963762945.1 of uncultured Acidobacteriaceae bacterium. Lineage (GTDB taxonomy): Bacteria > Acidobacteriota > Terriglobia > Terriglobales > Acidobacteriaceae > Telmatobacter. The sequence continues at coordinate 1,293 of CAVXOO010000070.1, forward strand.
AGAGCCTGCGCAGTAAGCAGGATCACCGCGACTTCAATGATGACGAGTTCTTTAGGTTGGGAGATGATGCCGAGCGAAACGATAAGGGTCGTGGCTCCGGCGGGCGGATGGCTTACCCTGAACAGCGCCATGAGCGCACCCGTGGCCGAAAGCGAGAGCGCGGCAGCCAGAACTCTGGGCCCATGAACACCGGGGTGCAAACCGAAGGGCGGGCTGGAAGCCGCACTCAGCGCATAGGCAGCATAACCGCAGATGAGTCCGATGGCGTGACCGGGGATGGTATTACGCGGGCTCGAAGCCTCTGCCAGGGGAGAGAAAAAGAAAAGATACGCAGTTGGGCCAAGCGATGGAAAGATAAAGGGGCTGCCCGTAAGAAGAGCCAGTAACGCGAGCAGCCCTATGGTGATGAAGCAGTTGATGCATACATAAATCGCCCAAACGACGCGCGTTGGAAAGTGCTGCAAGAGCCACTCCAGGCGCAGATGAGCAAGTAATACAGAGACATGCTCGATGCTGCCGGATCTTCTATTCGCGAAGCTCTGATTATTCATCGAGGTCATCAGATGTTCGGTAGCAGATCGAAGTACTCATCGTCTTCATTCTTGCCGCCTTCTCCCTTGCCGAGCTTCTTTTCTGACTCGACAAATTCGATGCGCTCGATCCACTTCACCATCTTGTAGCCGAGCTGGTTTTCGACCCGCAGCCGCAGCGGAGCGCCGTAGACCTCGGGCAGCGGCTTGCCATTCATCTCGGATGCGAGCAGGCATTGCGGCTTGAGCACGTTCTCGAGGCTCTGCGTGTCGTAGTAAGGCCCGCCGTAGAGTGCTTCGCCAAAAGAGAAAAAGGCCACAGTGTGCGCCTGGGGCAGCGGGCGAACAACTTCGATCAGTTTCTCCATGGGAATGCCGCCCCACTTCGCGATGCCGCTCCAGCCCTGGATGCAATGATGCATGGCGATGTGGTCCGTTTTGCCCAAGTTGCGCAGGTCGGCGAGCGAAAGCTCCACCGGATTCTCGACCAGCCCACCGATCTTCAGCTTGAAATCGCAGAAGCCACCCTCTGCCAGGCGCTTCCAGTCGTCGCGCACAGGCAGCTTGCCATTCGGCCACATGTAAGGCGAGATATCCTTCTCCGAATACGTTTGCTGCGGCAAGAGCCGGTTCAGCGTCAGCAGTTGCATGGGATAGGCGACAAATTTGAGCGCATGTTGCAGCGCTCGCGGCTGGTGCCACGAGAGATAGTGCGCGACGATCCAGCAAAGCACCACGACGCCGATGCCCGCGAAGCCCAGCCACATACCCAGCCGGCCTTCATCGTTGGTGCCGAGCACGATGTGGTTCATGTTGCGTGCGAATCCAGTCATGACCACCAGCGTGATGTGCACGATGAGGAACGCCAGAAAGCTGAGCATGGTGAGGAAGTGTATGGAGCGCGCCGATTGCCGCCCGCCGAAGATCTTCGCATACCAGGTGAAGTGGTTCACAACCGCGGGTGACATGGCGATGCCGGTGAGGATCGCCAGCGGACCAAAGATGAAAACCACCGTGAAATAGGCGATCTGCTGCAATGCGTTGTAACCGTAGAATCCGTTTGGTTCCGCCGGCAGATGAAACGTCGCGTAGTGGACCCAGGTATTCCAGGCCTGCAGAATCACGGTTGGCGAGGTGGGGATCAGGCGCTTCCATTGATCAGTCGTGCAGAGCATGGCGACGAAGTAGACGCCGCAAAGGATGAAGCCATGCACGTTGATGAAGTGCCACACGCGTGCCACGCCGATGGTGTGCCGGTAGCCGGGCGTGCCAACTAGCGGCGTGAGATAGCGGGCATCGTCCTTAGCCGTCCACAGGCGGTCGCGCGGGACTTCGATGGGAGTGAAGCGGATCCATTCGCTATTCGGCGTGCAGTCGTCGTTGAAATAGAGCCGCGGATGATCGGCCAGAATGGAAAAGCCGCTCCGGATCAGCATGGTGACGAAGAGAAAGTTGAAAAAATGGCAGTAGCGAATCCAGAGAGGGAATCCATGCGGGCCGGCAAAGTTGTCGGGGCACACCACGGGAACGGGCGGAATGTGGGGCAGGCCGGCCACGGCCATCTCAATCCACGCCGCGGCAACCAGCGCTGCGATCACAGCGGCAATTCCGATCAAAATCGAAGGACGAATCCAGAGGCGATGACGGCGATCCGGGGGATAGTGAACGGCAGAGTGTTCCGCGTCAAACCTGATCACTGTATATCTCCTTTGGCGAATTGGAATCCCACCCGCCCCGGATATCGTTCAGACTAAATCTGGAAAGATATGCTTCGTTCCGACTCTCGCGCCACCGCTCGCCGCCGTCCCAAAAGCAACTCTTGCGCCCCGATAGTCCCGCAGACGCGCCCCGTCTTCCGATCCACGACCGGCATCTTCATCACTCCAGTCGTCGCCATTTCCTCCGCGACTGCCCGGCAGGTCTCATCGGAATAGGCGAAAGCATCCGGCAACCCATCGCTTGCACCTTCCACTCTGCCCAACGCAGGCAGCTCTGTCATCACGTCCGCCACACTCACCATTTCGAGAGGGTCAACGCCGTATTCACGCGATAAGTGATACCCACGGCGGCTCAGCTTCTCCGTCAGGATCGACCGCGGCATAATCAACGAGGTCACCAGATAGGACGCAGTACACGCCAATGCAAGAGGCAGTATTGCCGGCAGAGCATGGGTCAGTTCCAGGGAGAAGAGAATCGCCGTGAGCGGCACACCCAGCGCGCCCGAGAGCATTGCACCCATCGCCATCAGTGCCCAAAGTGCCTGTGTTTCGCCTGGCATATGCGCCAGCTGCGCCGCAGCCTCTCCCAAAGCTGCGCCAATCATCAAGAGGGGGGCCAACACGCCGCCTGATGTCCCGGAGCTCAGTGAGAAAGCCCACATCAGCGATTTGGCGACAATGAGACCCAGCAGAAGGGCCACCGGAGCATTCCCGCGAAGAACCTCCGCGATGTTGTCGTAGCCTACCCCCAGTCCGCGCGGGAAGAAGAACCCGCCCACTCCGATACCGATGCCCCCAATCGCCGGCCACCACATCCAATGCACGCGCAGGCGGCCGCAAAAGTGCTCAAATCCGTCTTCGAAGCCGTACATCAACCGGCTTAGTCCCGCCGAGGCAAAGCCAACGAGTATCCCTAGTGGAGCGGCAATGAGGAGCGACTGGTCTAAGGGAATCGCGGAGTGCAACGTGACGGGGAAAAGTGAACCTGGGCCGAGCCAGCGAATGCGCAGTGCGCCTGCCAGGACACTCGCCACCGCTACAGGGACGAGCGAACGCGGCCGCCACTCGAAGAGAAGCAGTTCCACGGCAAGCAGGATCGCCGCAATCGGCGCCGCAAACGTTGCTGACATCCCCGCGGCGGCGCCTGCCACCAGCAGCGTCGTCCGTTCCGCATCCGAAAGGTTAAGCCACTGCGCGACCAGCGAGCCGAAAGCTCCGCCGGTCATGATGATCGGTCCTTCCGCACCAAAAGGGCCACCGGAGCCAATTGCGATCGCGGCCGAAAGCGGTTTGAGCACCGCTACTTTGGGGTCGACGCGTGCGCCATTCAACAGAATTGCCTCAATGGCCTCGGGAATTCCATGCCCGCGAATCTTGTCGGAACCGTAATAGGCCATGAGTCCAACAATGATTCCGCCAATGACCGGCATCAGCATCATCGCCCAAGGCGCTTCAGTTGATCCGGCCGGACCGGCCATCGCCAGGCTGATTCGGTGGTAGTAGAAGATGTTGGTTGCGAATGCGATAGCCCTGAGCAGAAACACAGCCAGTGCGGCCGCTCCTGCGCCAATCACTGCCGCCACGCCAGTCAGCAGCCATACGCGACAGTCCACGGTAAAGTCGCGCAGCGCGGAGGGGCGCGATCTCATCGAGTCACCGTGTGGGAGACACCGCTCGAATGAGCCTTGATGCGATCCAAAGCTTCTGCCAGACGCGGCGCCAGTTCGTTCAGCTCCCGCGCATGATTTGCTGAGAGCCGGACCAGAACCGACTTGCCTTTGCGCGTCGCTCGCAAAATCACCCGCCGCTTGTCGTCTGCGTCCGTTTTTCTTACCAACAGGCCCTCGCGCTCCGAACGATTGACAAGCTCGACTGCACTGTTATGCCTCAACCCAAGCCTCTGGGCGGCATATGCGATCGTCACATCCATACCCTCGGGAGCCCCAGCGACCTGCAAGAGAAGCTGATGTTGCTTGGGGTGCAACCCTGCTTCCAGCGCAGCGCATTCGCTGAAGTGCAGGAAGCAACGCACCTCGTAGCGAAAATCCGCCAAAGTTCTCAGCAGCGAGCCAGAAGTAGTCTCTGGAGATCCAGTTTTCATAGTTATATCGTATCACGACATATAATGAAACGAGGGACCAACTCACATTGAAACAACGATCGGCAGACCCAGAGTTGGCGCTCTCATTTGCCAGTGATCAAGTGAGCCCTCGCGAGAATTGATTGCCCAGTCATGAATCGAGCGATCTGACGCACCTCGGCTGTCGGTACATCGAGCCACTCTCTGAATAGGCTCCCGCGCGGTGACTTCTTGCTTCGCGATTCGGAACCAACGGGGAAGACTCCCCGCGAAGTTCTCAAGCCAACCGGAGAGCTATCGTTTCCAGGTTTTGTAATCTCTAGTCAGTAGTTCACGGTCGCGGTGATTGTATCTGTATAAGTGCCGGAAAATGTCCTCTGGTTCGCCGGAATTTGCCCATAGACCGTGAGCGTTTGCGCAGTCCCGTTCCCAGTGCCAGTCACCCAACTTCCGGTCGAGTTTCCCCAGTTGGTTGAATAAGCGGCGTTGCTGAATAGGGAATAATGCAACAGCGCTCCACCTGGTCCGGTCATCATGCGATTGGTCACGGTGGCTCCTGTGGCTGTGCCGGCGTTGAGTCCCACATCGTATGGAGTGGTATCGGTGCACGTAACTGAAAGGGTGGTGGTAGCGTCCCGCAAAGCATCGGCGTAGGTTCCAAAGCCCAATGGATTCGCAGTAATCGTGCATGCGGCTTGAATGACGACGGTGAGAGTGAAATGCGTGGTGTCGGATGAAACCGTGTCGGTGTAGGTGCCGGGCGGAGCCACCTGATTCGCGTTCAACTGCGCGTAGATGGTTCCGTTATAACTACCTGTGCCGGTCTCTTCAGTCCCGGTCGTATTGCCCCAGTTTTCCGAATATGCACTATCTCGATATACCTCGTAGCCGAGCTTTGCCCCGTTGGGACCTGTCAGATAGCGCAGAGTCTCTGATGCTCCCGCTCCGGTTCCGGCATTGAACGGAATATCCCACGACTGACCTGCGCAAGTGACCGCGTAAGGCGTGGTGCTGCGAATCTGCGCGCCGGTGTAGGTGCCAAAGTTCAGAGGGCTGGTGATGGCGAGCGTACAGGTTTGCGCCTCCGCTTTGTGGGCACACAGTGCGGCAAAAAAAATCACTGCCAACGCCCACCTTCGCGTCATGGCTTCACTTCCTGGCAGCGAAGCGGTCCGATGGTGGGAATATCGCCGGGAACCGGCTTGTAGTCGAAGGCAGCCGAACAACGCTTTCCGTTGGCGAGCTCGACGGTAATCCTGTTGTGTGTGCTCAAGCCTTCCAGATACGCCTCACCGTCGTAACCTATGGGCGCAGCGGCGCTGGAGCCGAGCAGCGTAGCTGAGCTGCCGAGCGGAATCGGCACTCCCGTTTCGTCCACCAGCTTGAGCAGAGCGCCGTGACTGAATTGAATGGGGAAACGAATCACAACTCCGGAACGATCCTGCGGCCGGACGATGCGCTTGTCGAGGGCCAGATCGGCATCGGCAGGGACGTCTTTGGGCTCGATGCCGATATGGTTCACGTCAAAGGCACGCATATCGGGCACTAACAGGCGTCCGGATTTATCGGTCGTACCCACGCCGCGGTTCTCCTGGTAAACGTGAACGTGTTCCACCGGTGCCGTATCGACGATGGCAAAGCTATCGTAGATGGTATTGGATGCAAACAAGCCTCTATCCACCAGCGAAAGCGCGCCCTGCGATTCCAGGCGTACGGTATTTTGTCCTGAGGAGTTGGCGACGCCGGCCGAGAAAAGCCCCACCGGCGATTTGTATTGCACGATGCCAAAAGCTTGTGCGCCACTTCCGGCAGAGAAGTAACTCTGGTATCCCCAGTCGCCGATCACGATCGCACTCTGCTGGGCCTGAACCTGCACTGCGCCATTGGAAGTCCCGCCGACGGACACGGAGCTTCGCCTGGTCAACGGAATGGTGAGGCCAACCTGCAAGCCGCTGGAGCCGGCTGCGTCGAGATCCCGGAACTCGGTGGCATAAAACGAGACGCGATGGAATTGCTTCGAATAATTGGCAGTAACGATTTGAGATTGCGGCGCTCCTGCCGCTGAATCCGGCACCTCGACCGGAGATTGGCTCTGGTTAACTCCGGCATAAGCCACGGCCAGCGAACCGAAGCGCGGCAGCGAGAGTCCGGTAAAGAGGCTGATTTGCTTGCGCGTAACCGGCGAACCGTTCATAGCCGCAATGTCGCGGTAGTTGCGGCTGGCCAGAATTGCCGAACCGCCCAGACCGAGGATCTTGCCCTGATGCTGAAGCCCTCCAGACAACAGCTCTCCCGCTCCGGCCGGGCCGCCGCTGGCTGCCAGGTCGAAGTTGACCAGGGCGCGATGCCAGAGAGTCGCGGCTGCGCCGCCCCCGGCCATAAAAGTGCCCGGCGTGGTCTCGGTAGTAGCTTCGACGGTGAAAGTCTG
>CAVXOO010000071.1:0-8994 GCA_963762945.1 uncultured Acidobacteriaceae bacterium
CGCCAAATGCCTGCCATCGGCGCTGAATGCCACCGTATTCTGGTAATCGAAATCGATAGGCCCCATCATTCCTGTATTCAGCAGCACCATCGTGCCGTTCGATGGACGCGACACCGTCAACCAATGCGCCGGCAGCAGATCCCGGTTGCCGATCATCTGTTCGCCAATGAGGAGTTCTCCCGGAAAGTAGCTGTAGGCCGCGCCCGCCTGCCCATTCTCGACCATCGTCCATGCCTTATCCTGGCGCGCGGCATAAATCACGCTGCCGCCGTCAGGGCTAAAGGCCGGTCCAAAAATCTGGTCGTACTCCGGGCCCGCATGGCCGTCCACAATCACCGACCATTTCTTCCCGCTTCTTGCCGAAAACGCAAATCGTTTGCCGTCCGGACTGAAAATCAGGTTCTCGATTCCCTCGTAGGCCGTGCCCACCTTGCCGTCGAGCACCACCTGGAGAGTGCGGCCCGGCCCGCCGCTCGGGGCCACAAAGGCCAGCCTCCCGTCGGGACTGATAAGCAGATTCGACGGGCCAGTCAAGAATCCATCGCCGTTGTACTCCGCACTCGCCTCGTGCCCGTCCAGCATCACCCAGGCCTTGCCTTTTCGCACGGCTACATACGCAAAATGCGCGCCGTCGGGACTGACTGCGAAGTGCATCCCCACATTGTCCTCGGTCACCGCGACCTGCTTGCCATCCACATAGACGCACGTGGATTTTTTCGCGCAGTCGTTTCCAGAGAAGTAGGCCACATGGCGTCCATCCGCACTGGTCACCACGTTGTACGGCGCCTGGTTCGTAAAGGAAATCCAGTAGACCGGCCCAAGACGAGCCTCGTCCGCCTTAAACCCTCCTGCCGGCGTAGAGCCCGGCTGCGCAAAAACCGCCGTCCCAGGGCAGCACATGGCAATCAACACAAAAACGGCACACTGAACGAATCTTGCGCACGAGTGCATTGTTTTCAAACCTTTCACCGCTCATTTTTTTGATCAGGGGGAATTCGCCTACCATCCTCCACAAAATCAATCGTCCGTGTCAACAGGGGCCCCCATCGGCGCGCAGCCTCACATCTAAATGAAAAACTCCAACCGACCTGATGAGAATAGAGAAGGCAGGGACCAGGGAATAGGGATAATCTCCCGCGAAGGTTGACGGCCGACTGCATCTGTAATACGATGTGTATATACAGATGCGGTACAAGTGGGATCAGCGCAAGAACCGCGAGAACCAACGCAAGCACGGCGTCGGCTTCGAACTGGCAACGCTAAAACTGGTTGCATAAATGGCCTCGTGAAAGGGCACGACTTTTAGCCTGCCCTGAGCGTAGTCGAAGGGTGCCGCAAAAGCCGCATAAATATTGGGGCTTTAGCCCCTGAGGGAAGTTTCTTCATCGCTTCAGACTATTTATGTAACCAGCTCCAGTGTTTGACGATGAATACCGCATCCTTGTGAAAGATCGCGCGGACAAGACGGGTGAACAGCGATGACATACCATCGGTGCCGTTTCGCTGGGGCCAGGGGCCGGAGACGAATTCACGGTGCTTCATGCTTTCAGGGAGGACGAAGATGGCGAAGAGATTATCCGCATCATCTCGGCGCGAAGAGCTGGTAACGATGACGTCAGAAGATATCAGGAACAGGAAGTGGACTGAGGCCGAAAAATCGGCACTACGGCGCGCAGCCGCCAAGCAGGCCGCTGGCGACGATTCGGATATCGATTACTCCGATATCCCCCGCCTCACCCCGCAGCAGCTTGCCCACATGGTGCGCCTGCGCGGCCCGCGCCGCAAGCAGGCCGTCAGCGTCCGCCTCGATCCCCAGGTCCTCGCCTGGCTCAAATCCAAAGGCGAAGGCCACCTAACCCGCATCAACGACATCCTCACCAACCTGATGGAAGCCGAGCAGCGCAGCAAAACAGCCTCCAGCCGCTAGCTCTTGGCTCTATTCCCGGGTCTCAGAATCTAAGCCCGGGGCACCCCAAAACTCATGGCAAGTTTGCAGCCTCGATAGCTGGGCTACCCGGCAGAACAGTTCGCTGCGCGCCACTGGCGTACCAATCAAGACAGGTAGAAAGGTCGTCTGTCCACACATCGTTGGGCTCGGCAGCAACCGGCTGCATTATTTCGATGAGTCCCATATCTGTTGGACGCGGAATTAGCCATGATCCCACCGTGTAGCGAAAGCTTCTCCAATTTCCAGACGAGGGATGCATGTTAACGGCAAGAATGTCGAAATCTCCGAAACCGTACGGACGCGTCTTCTTGGAACCTCTTTCGCCCGTTCTTGTTTTCTGGACCTCAACGACGAACAGCGTTCCCCTCTCATAGCGGCTTGGAAGATAGTGTTTCGGGGTGCCCTTCTGAGAACGTTGGAGCTTCACTTGAATACGCGCGGTGAGGACACCGTTCCGAAGCTGGGCATCGTACGGATGGTCACCGTCAAATTCAACTGGAAACCAGCCGCCCACTCGCACCGCCGGAATAATATCGCTCACAAAGACGGCTTCTGCGATGATGCCTCGGATGCCGCGCTTCGTTAAATCGGAGGATCTGCCGATTGCGCTCAGTATCGTGTCCGCGTCGATGCCCCACAGGCGCTCCATTGGATGTGGTGCGAGCTTTCGAAGGTAGAATTGCAGGGCCTTCCGATCTGCGTCGGAGCATCCATCAATGAGCCGTTCGATTGCTTCGAGGGATTCGTTCATTTTGAGGGCCTTCCGGGTTGCTCTCGCACAAAAGTCTCGATCTCCGAGCGTCGTATGAGAACTTTGCCGCCTATTCTCAAGACTCGCAACCTGCCCTTCCCGACAAGCCGGGCAATAGCCTGCCGGGAAACGCCGCGAATGCGCGCGGCTTCCGCCTGTGAAACCCATTCGTTCCCGTTTTGCAAATAGGTTGACAATGTGAACCTATTTCTGCTACCTTTCTGAGTAGCAAAACCGTATTATGGCAACAACCGTGTCATCCAAGCCGCAAACCGTCTGCGACACCCGAGAGGTCACCATCCCGACCTCTCCCGAGATATCCCTCGATGGCCGCGCGACCGATCATCCGGCTCGCGCGACCGCCCAGAGGCCGTATTTCGTTTCCCGGCTCGGAGCCGCCTATTTCGGCGACTCGCTGGAGATGCTCAAGGCATTACCGTCCGCGAGCGTCAATCTGGTTGTGACCTCGCCGCCGTATGCATTGCATTTTAAGAAAGAATACGGCAACGAGCACAAAGATGGGTACGTGAAATGGTTTCTACCATTTGCTAAGGAGATTCTCCGCGTTCTAACGGAAGACGGCAGTTTCGTGCTGAACATCGGAGGCAGCTACAACCAGGGCACGCCCACACGATCTATTTATCACTTCAAGCTGCTCATTGCACTGGTCGAAGAGATCGGGTTCCACCTAGCCCAAGAATGCTTCTGGTATAACCCCGCAAAAATGCCGGTTCCGGCTGAGTGGGTAACCGTGCGGCGGGTCCGTATTCGCGACTCCGTTGAATATGTTTGGTGGCTTTCGAAGACGCCCCACCCGAAAGCTTCGAATCTCAACGTTCTCAAAGAGTATAGCGAGGACATGATCCGTTTGAACCGGAATGGAGTACGCGGCACGATACGGCCGTCAGGGCATGTGATTCGAGAATCGTTCGACACGATCAAGGCGGGCGGCGCCATCCCACCAAACGTAACTGAGGCTGAGTTCGATCTTCCCGAATGCATGATGAAAATGGGCAATAACGCGGCTAACGATTTCTATACGAAACGTTGCAAAGAGGAGGGCATCAAGATTCACCCAGCCCGCTTTCCTGCCCTCTTGCCCAAATTCTTCATCAAGCTATTGACCGACCCAAATGATCTCGTTGTCAACCCTTTCGCCGGTTCGCTCACGGCGGGTGCTGTTGCTGAACAGTTGGATCGTCGCTGGATCGCTGGGGAAGCCGTAGAAGAGTACATTAAGGCCGGGAGATTTCGATTCGAGGATTTATTGCGGAACCCGCTGCTCTTCTAGGCAACAGGACCGAGCGCATCAGACGAGCGGGACGAACGGGCGTGCGGCCCGAATCGCACAAAGTAAGCCCACCACGAAAAAGCTGCCCCAGGTCCCGATCTTCGCTCCCGGGGCCGTCGCCGCCGGCATCGATCCGCCCCGAGCTACCGGCTCCAAGCTCCCAGCCACTCACTATTCCCCGTTTGCCGATAATTCCCCCCTCCCGGCGCATACTCCTCTCATGAGCAGTTCCCAGCCAGCCCGCGTTTCTGTTTTTCCGTTCCCTATCCCTTCAGCCGTCTCTCCTGGCCTTTTCGCTCCCTCGCTCCCTTGCTCACTCGCTCCCTTGTTCCCTTGCTCCCAGCCTCTAAGCCCTTTGCTGTCTAGATTCTGGCCGCAAGCCACTAACAATAAAGAACTTGTCGCAAAACGCGTCCGCCAGACAACTGAAAACAAAGAAGTTCCTTGCAGAGACCGTAGGGGGGGCACCCTTATCGACTTAGTAAACAGTTGGCACGGCAAAAAACCCCATTTTTAGCGCAAAAACCCCATTTTTCAGGCCCGCTGCACCAAATCTGGTGCAAACGCGCCTCAACTAAGCGCCGAAAATCTCACACTTCGTGCGCACAATCGAATCAACCTGAGATGGCAGCCGAGAGCAAGCAGTTCGAAGCTTCGCGCCGGAAGTTCGAAGCCGCCTCTTCCGTGTTCAAATAGAACAGATGGCCAAACCCCGGAGATCGACCTTAAAAGGCCGCTGGAAGCGAGTCACGCGCAAGGCGCGCGAGTACGCGATGGTGTTGCGCGCGCTCGCCGACACTTCGCATCCGGTGCTCGTGCAGATCATCCCCACGCGCTTTTGCAACCTGAGCTGCACCTATTGCAACGAGTACGACAAGGTCAGCGAGCCGGTGCCGCTCGATGAGATGTACCGCCGCATCGACGCTCTCGGCCGCCTGCGCACGGCCATGATCGGCATCTCGGGCGGCGAGCCGCTCACGCATCCGCAACTGGACGACATCATTCGCCGCATGAGGCAGACCGGCGCCATCGCCGGCATGATCACCAACGGCTTTCTGCTAAGCCCCGAACGGATTCTGCGCCTCAACGAAGCCGGCCTCGACCACATGCAGATTTCGATCGACAATCTTGAACCGGACGAGGTCTCGAAGAAGTCCCTTAAGACCCTCGACAAGCGCCTCCAGATGCTCGCCGAGTATGCCGAGTTCCACGTGAACATCAATTCGGTCGTCGGCGGCGGCATTCGCAATCCCAACGACGCTCTGGTCATCGGCAAGCGCGCCCTCGAGCTCGGCTTCGAGTCCACCATCGGCATCATCCACGACGGCGACGGCCAACTGAAACCGCTCTTGCCCGATGAGGCGCGCGTTTACCACACGATGACCGATCGCAGGAAGACCAACTACGCGCAGTTCGACAAGTTTCAGGAAGCGATTGTCGAGGGCCGCCCGAACAACTGGCGCTGCCGCGCCGGCTCGCGCTACTTGTACGTCTGCGAGGACGGCCTGGTGCACTACTGCTCGCAGCAGCGCGGATTCCCCGCCATTCCCGTAGCCGATTACACCCGCGAAGATGTGAAGCGCGAGTTCACCACGGCCAAAAGCTGCGCCCCGCATTGCACCATCGGCTGCGTGCACCGCATCAGCCACATCGACCACTGGCGCGCCCCGCAAACCCGCATGGTAGCCCCCGGCGGCCAGGAACTGGTGAAGATCGAAGTGCAGGCAGCAGTAACCAGGGAATAGCCAGTAGCCAATAGGGAGTAGAAAAGCTCCCGGCCATCGCCTATTCCCTATTGGCTACTGGCTACTCCCTATTTTTTCGTTTCCGCCAGCACTTCATCGATGGTCTGGAAGAGCCGATTGCGGTCCACAATCTCGGTGTAATTCGGAGCGTGTCCGCCGCTGGCAACGATAAAAATGGTCGGCGTGTGCGAGATGCCGATGCGCCGGCCGAGATCGATGTCGGCCTGGATCTCAGCAGCAAATTTACCCATGGGATCAATCGCGAACGGCAGCATCACGCCATGCGCCTGCGCGAACTTCTGCGTCCACTTGTTGAAATCGGGAAGCGTCTCGATAGAGATCTGGTTGGCGAAGATGTAGTCACGATAGTCGTTGCCCAGCTTGACGCCCTTGGTGTCGAAGAAGCGCGCCGTGATAGCTGCCTGGCGGCTCCAGATGTGGCCGGGAATGAGAAAGTCGTAGCGAATCCAGGGAATCTTGTACTGGTTGGCCGCCGCGATCAATAGCGGATTGGTCTCCCCGCATTGCGGACACTCGAGATCGTAAAACTCGATCATGGCCACGCGCGCTCCCGCCGGGGGCTTGAGGGCCGAGGCGTCGTGCACCTGCGTAGTTTCTGGCGCGCCAAACTGAGCCCGCGCGGCCGGCGCAATCAACAGCAGCGCAGGCAGCAATGCCAGCGCCAGGCGGACATTCTTCAATCTCACAGGGAATGGAACGGTAAAGTTCAATCGCATAGGTATTTGGACGGCTCCCTGAAATGATTGTAACGGGGCGAAGGCGGAGAACAAATGGACGGCTAAATTAGTGCCGCGCCGAAGGGTCCGACTCGTCGCTCTCGCGGCGGCGCGCGGCCATCCAGCGGCGCCATTTATAGTCGGCCACCAGCGACCCGGCGACGGCCAGAACCACGACAATGATGAGCACGATTTTCATTTGGCCAGCAGGCACCTGCTACAGAAACTATACGGGATGGCCGGCCGCCCACTGGAGTGCGAGTCGATCAATCCCGCCCCAATCGATTACCCTCAATACTTGCGGTCCATTCAAGAATCGGGGGAGCCGGGATTGCGCATTGTTCTGTCGAATATTGGAACCTTGGGGGATATCAACCCGCTGATTGCCATCGCTCTCGAATTGAAGCGCCGCGGCCACACGCCGGTGATGGCGCTGCCCAACGTCTACCGGCCGAAGATCGCGCCGCTGGGCCTGGAGTTTCGCGAGCTGCGGCCCGACATCGACCCCACGAACATCAAGCTCATCGAGATGATCTACGACGTGAAGAAAGGCACGGAGACGGGGCTGCGCGAGTTTCTTTTCCCCGTGCTGCGCGAGACCTACGCCGACCTGCTGGACGCAGCTACCAAGCCCGCACGCGCCGATCTCTTGCTGCTCGGCGAGCTCAACTACGCGGGGCCTATCGTCGCCGAGGTCACGGGCATTCCCTGGGCGAGTTACGTGCTGGCGCCGTTCTCATTTTTTTCGGCCTACGATCCGCCCGTGCTGCCGCCGTATCCCCGCCTGGCACGGGCCGACAAGGCTCCCGGCATGGGGCGTGCCATGCGGCGGCTGGCGCGCTTTGTCACGCGCAAATGGCCGGAGCCGATCTACGAACTGCGCCGCGATCTGGGCTTGCCCAAGGGCAAGAATCCCCTCTTCGACGCCAAGCACTCGCCCGACCTGGTGCTGGCGCTCTTCTCACGCGTGCTCGGCACCGAGCAAAAGGATTGGCCCGACAGCACGCTCATCGCCGGCTTCTGTTTTTACGATGCCGACGCAGGCAACTCGGCCCTGCCCGCCGAGCTCGAGGAGTTTCTCGCCGCGGGCGAGCCGCCCGTGGTGTTTACGCTGGGTTCTGCCGCGGTGCTGGCCGCGGGAGATTTTTACGAGCAATCGGCGCGCGCCGCCATGAAGCTTGGCGTACGCGCGGTGCTGCTGGTCGGCTCGGACCCACGCAACCGCCCACAGCAAGAGCTGCCCGAATCGATCTGCGCCGCGCAATACGCGCCGTACTCGGGCCTGTTTCCGCGCGCCTCGCTCGTCGTGCACCAGGGCGGTGTGGGCACCACTGCGCAATGCCTGCGTGCCGGACGGCCCATGCTCATCATGCCCTACTCGCATGACCAGCCCGACAACGCGCGGCGCATGAGGCGCACGGGCGTGGCGCGCGTGATTCAGCGCGCGCAGTACAAGCCGTGGCGCGTGGCGCGGCGCGTGCGTAAGATGCTCGCCGATCCGGATTATGCGGAACACGCGCAAAAAGCCGCCGAAGAAGTAGCCCGCGAGGACGGCGTAAAGACCGCCTGCGACGCCCTGGAACAGTTGCAAGCGCGTCAGGCCACCGTCACCGCCGCAACTTCGTAATCGCCGACCGATGGCACCGTAAACTGCAGCACGCCATGCACGAATTGGAATGGCAGATCGCGTTGGGCCTTGAGCAGTTCCACTTTCCGGACACGTACTGCGCCGGGCAGCTTCATGCTCACCTGCTGCGCCCCGAGCGGCTCTACGCTCTGCAGCCAACCGTGGAACGCGTTCGCGTTCGAGTAGTTGAGCAGGTGCACAGCGTAGCCCGGCGCAGTCTCCCAGCAGAACATCTCGATCGATCCTGGCCCCTCGACGGTCACCATGCGCTCGTCGCGCGTCACCCAGCGAATGGTGTTGTCGATCAGGCGCAGCAGATCGCCGTGGCCGGTGAGCCAGTAGGTGCGCTCTACGTCGCCCGCAAACCACGCCAGCCGGCTTGCGCCTTCTTCGCGCAGCACCACGGCCGGCTCGCTGGTTTCTGAAACCGGCGGATAAGCCAGCTCCGGCGGATAGCGCACAAATCCCGGCACCACGGTGAGCACCGGATCAGCCACCAGCTTGAGCGGCACGCGATTTTGCGCTCCGGGCAGCCAGTTGGTATCGCGGAAACGATCGAGAATCTGATGCGGATGCGCTGCTTGCGGCGACTCAATGCGCGCGTAATATGGATTACCATTGGTTCCCACGGCGTCGCCCGCTCTCGACACGCCAAACAAACTGCCGAGACCAAAATCCGTTCGCGCGTTCAATTCTTCGTCATAAAGGCTGGTCTCGAAACTTGCCACCAGTGAACCGCCGCCGCGCACATACGCGCGCAACTCGTCGCATTGCCGGTCGCTGAGCATGGCGATATTCGGCAGCAGCAGCGCGCGATATTTCTTCAGGCGCTCCGGCTCCAGCCGGTCCTCGTGTACGTAGTCGAAGGCAAAGCGGCCGCGGAGAAGCGCGTCGG
>CAVXOO010000072.1:0-4931 GCA_963762945.1 uncultured Acidobacteriaceae bacterium
GCATTCAGCCCTTATGAATTTCATTTCGTCCACTCGCAGTCCCGCGCAATCTCGCAGTCCCGCGCAATCTCGTAGTCCCGCAGCCCCGCAGCCCCGAAGCCCCGCAGTCCCATAGTCCCGCTGCCTCTCCGCATTCCGCCGATTGACCCTCCCCGCGAATTCCCGTAGACTTAGAGATTGCGAGGGGTGCGGCTTGACGGCCTTCCACCCCGCGTCGATTTTGAAGACCACTTCCCTGGAAAAGGGGACCACCCTGACATTCAGGCTTTGGAGATTGAAGCAAAACCATGGCAAATCACGTATCGGCGCTCAAGCGCGCACGCCAGACCGTAACTCGCACCGAAGTTAACCGCGCCAACCGCAGCCGCGTGCGCACCAGCCTGCGCACATTGCGCGAGGCGCTGGCCAAGGGCGACGCGAAGGCCGCCCAGGAACAGTACCGCGCCACGGTTTCAGCCCTCGATAAGAGCGTGCAAAAAGGCGTTCTCCATTCGAACACTGTTTCCCGCTACAAGAGCCGCTTGAACGCGCGCCTCAAGACCCTGGCCACCACCGGCGCTCCCGCCGCGAAGAGCAAGAAGAAGTAGCTCCCGCCAGTTTTCTTCTCTGATTTGTTCTCGTACGACCGCGAGTGGGGCGCTTCGGCGCCCCATTTCCTATTACCGGCCTCATCGGATGCGCGCGGGATTCAAAACCGGTATTCAGCGCTGAAGGCAGGGAAGCGTCCCATCTGATCTATCTTTCCGATGGGCATTCCATTCGGACATGTGCTGGACGAACGCGCCGCAAAATCCTGCAACCACGCGTACCCCAGCAGATTGCCGCGGTTCATCGCGTTCTCTAGGCCGCCGCGCACGTCTAACTGACCCCTCGAAAATTTGAAGTTCCGTTCCAATTCCAGATCCAGCCGGTTATAAAGCGGTCCACGCAGCGCGTTGAGCTGGCTCAGATCGTAAATGCCCCGGTTTTGCGCGAGCGAATCGGCGATATCGAAGCTAGTGTAAACGCGACCGCTCGAGAAAGACTCCCTGCTATTAAGCGCAATGCGCCACGGCAGTTGGATGTTGGTCATGGCGTTGATCGCAACCGGCGTGTCGTAATTCCCGGTGCGCAAAATGCCGTCCAGTGCGCGGTACTGCGACTGCGAGCGCGTGGCCGACAGCAGCAGATGCGCGCGGCTATGCCAGTGAGCGCGCAAGGCCGCTTCGAGGCCGCGCGAATCCGCCGATCCCGCGCCGGTTAGCGGCATCCAAACAATCGCCTGGCCCAGGGTATCGATCATGTTGAAAAGCATGAGTTGGGGATATTCCGTGGAAACCGGCTCATGCCGGTATTGCCTGGTGTAGGCTTCGGCATCGAGCGCGCCCCAGCCGCTTTGCCACAGCCGCATCCCCACCGCAGTTTGCCGGATCGTAATCGGCTGGAGCAGCCGGTTGCCGGGAAAACTCAGCAGATCCATCGTGGGAGGCAGTTGCGCCGATGCATTCCACGAGGCGTGCAGGCTCTGTCGCTGGCTCAGCCGGTAAAGCACGGAGACGCGCGGTTCGAGAGCATGACTGCCGTCGATGGCGAAGGCTTCCACGCGCATGCCGCCCATCGCGCTCCAACGCTTGCCCAGAGAGCCTTCGGCCTGCACAAAGGCCGCTTCCTGCCCAGTAGAAAAGCGGCGATCGAATGCCGTGGTGTCCGCGGCCGCAGTGCTGGTCGAAAAGGGCGACAGTTGGCCAATTGGCTGCGCCACCGAGTCATTCAACATCTGCAGGCTGCCGCTCGCGCCGGTCGAAAAAAGCCATCTCTTCCAATCGGCCCGCAACGTGTAATTCAGGCGCGGCATCCCATCGCGCGCGCTCTCGACATACGACGTTGCCGTGGTCGCCTTGCACGGGCTTCCATTCACCCACACGTAACCGGTCTGCTCCTGCTGCTCGATATTTTGCCGCGTCACGGCGTACGTGACGTTCAAATCCGAGGCCACCGCAGCATTGAAGGTATGTTTCCAGGTGAAGGCCCCGGTCTCTCTCCGTCCCGCGTACTGGGTCTCGAGAAATTCGGTGGAGTCGTAATCGGCGGCACATGGCGTAATGTTCAACGGAATCGGCCCCGCCCAAACTCAGCAGCGTGAAACTATCGTGGCTCCCGTGCTCCACGTTCAAGCGCGCCAGAAGATTGCTGTAGACGGGCACGCCGTCAATCCCGATATTGTTGGTGAAGAGATTGAGCATGCTGCGATGCGCTGAGATTAATAGCGAACTGGCATGGGGAAGCGTGCGTTGATAGAGACCGCCGATGCCCTGCACGCCAAACGAAACCACGCCTTCCGAGCCCGCGCCCTCAAGTTGCCGCGTGTGAATCTCAATCAGCGACGATAGCCTGCCGGAGTAGAAGGCGTCGTATACGTCCGGACGCATCTCCACATCGCTCACCGCCGTGGCATCGATCATCGACGTGAAACCTCCCGTGGTTCCCGGCAATTCCAGGTGGCTAATGCCGTCAAACTCCACGCCGTCGATCACATAAAGGTTTTCCTCGGGATGGCCGCCGCGCACCAGCACATCGTTCGATACGTCCGAGTTCCAAACCACGCCTGGAAGCGCTTGTAAGTAGCGGGATAAGTCGCCATAAGTTCCCGCGGAAGATAGAATCTCCTGGCCTTCGATCTGCTGAACCGGCGCGAGGCCGGGATGCATCTCCTGCTGACTAGCCGTTACTTCGAGCGTCGTAGTGAGTTTTGGGATCGAAACTGGAGATGCGGGCGCTGCTTTCGGAGGCTCACCACCGGCGCTGGGATCGACGGCAGCAATCTCCGGCAGTTTCTGTGCATCAAGGCAATAAGTGCAAGCAATAACCAAGAGCGTCAGCACAGCAGGGGGCCCGGTTCTCGACATCTGAATCTCCACACATGGGCAGGGGCGCAACTTAACTCTCCCCCAAAATGGGGAAGCATGCGCCGCTACCGCAATAGCGACTGCCAAGCGATTTCAATGAATGCGTTCGCTCATTGGAGTGTGACCTAAATTTGGACACTTTTCGGCGTTTTACATCACACCAGTGGACGTATCTCATTTTGGGACTTTTCGGGCAATGGTTTTCCCGCGGCGCGTAGATGACCATGTCCGGCTCGCGGCGCGTCGGGAAAGCTCACATACCTCTGTGCAGCAAAGGTTTGAGCGTCGCGAGCAGCGTGTCGGCGATGATTGCCGAGCCCTTCGCGGTGGGATGAATGCCATCGTCCTGAATGGCGCCGGGCACGCCGACCAGATTCTTGTAGAGCATGGGCACAAACGCCACGCGATGCCGCGCGGCCACATCGCGAAACATCTGTTGAAACGACCGGATGTAATCGGGCCCATAATCGGGCGGCAGCGTAATCCCGGCAAAGACGATCTTCACGTGGGCCTTCTCAAGCCCCGCCAGCAACTGGTCGAGATTGTTGCGAGTCTCAGCAACAGGCAGGCCGCGCAGGCCGTCGTTGCCGCCAAACTCAACAATCACCACGGCGGGATGCAATGCGAGAACGTACCGGAGGCCGGCCAGAGCATCTTTGGTCGTCGCGCCGCTGGTTCCCTGGTTGACGACCCTGTACTGGTGGCCAACGGCGTCGAGCTTCTTCTGTAGGAACTCGGGATACGCCTGCCCATAAGCAAGACCGCGCCCCGCGGTGATGCTGTCGCCGTAGCATACGATGACAGGCCGGTCCGCAACCGGCGGTTCGGCGGAAAAGAGCGCTGCAGCCCAGAAAACCGGCAGAAACAATGCGGCTTGAACCAATCGACGAACGTCCACGTAATAGAGTGTAGCTGGGGTGCGGGGAAAAATCCGTCAAACCAGACCCAGCTACACTGGCGACAGGCGGGAAATCACATTGATAGAAGTAAAGAACGCAAAGAAATGGATTCAGAATGGCGCGCGGCGCGTGGAGATTCTGCGCGGCATCTCGCTCGACATTCCTCAGGGGCAGTTTGTCGCCATCGTGGGCGCGAGCGGCAGCGGCAAAAGCACGTTGCTCGGCCTGCTGGCCGGACTCGACACGCCCAGCGAAGGCGAAATCTGGCTCGACGGTGTGCCCATCCACAATCTCGCCGAGGCCGAGCTGGCTGCGGTGCGCGGGCGCAAAATCGGCTTTGTCTTTCAGTCCTACCAGCTCATCCAGACCCTCACCGCGCTTGAAAATGTGCTGCTGCCCTACGAATTGAACGTTGAAGGCAGCGGCCTCGATCAGGCGCGGCGTTTGCTCGACGAGGTCGGCCTGGGCGAGCGCATGGATCACTATCCCGTGCAGCTTTCGGGAGGCGAGCAGCAACGCGTGGCGCTGGCGCGCGCCTTTGTGGTTCGGCCGCCCGTGGTCATGGCAGACGAGCCCACCGGCAACCTCGACTCGGTGAATGGAAAAATTGTTCTCGATCTGCTTCTCGACCGAAATCGCAAGGCCGGAACCACGCTGGTGCTGGTGACGCACGATCCCGAAATCGCCAGCCGCGCCGATCGCAAAATAGTGCTCAAGGATGGTTTGATTGTTGAAGACGCTCTCATCCAAAACCAATAAAAAACGCGCATTGAGTTGGCGTCGCGCGGCGGCCATCGGCTGGCGCGACCTGAAGTCCGCTCCCGGCAAATTCGGCTTCGTGATTCTCTCGGTCGCGGTGGGCGTGGCCGCATTGGTAGGCGTGCGCGGCCTTACGGGAAGTTTTCGTCAGACCCTGAACACCGAAGCGCGCTCGCTGCTCGCGGGCGACCTGAGCGCGCGCATCTTTCGCGCGCCCACCGATCAAGAAAACCGCAGCATCGCCGCCATCAAGGAGAAAAACTCCGGCGGCATTCGCACCACCTGGGTCACGGACACAATCTCGATGGCCTCCGTCGGGCCAAATGCCGTGCCCATTCTGGTTTCGCTCAAGGCCGTCGATCCGGCAGAGTATCCCTTCTACGGAACC
>CAVXOO010000073.1:0-3498 GCA_963762945.1 uncultured Acidobacteriaceae bacterium
CTTCAACAGCACGCAGGTGATTCCCTTTTGCGTCAGCCAGTCGCAAACCTCCGTGCCTTCGAGATCGATGGCCAGAATCTGATAGCCTCCGCCGGGAAAGACGATGACCGCCGCGCCGGTATTTTTCCCCTGCGGCGCGTAGACCGTCATCGTGGGCCGCGTCACGTTCTCGACATAAGTCCACGGCCTGCCCGCAACCAGGTTCCTGGAATCGGTTTTGGTTAGCTCCGGCCCTTTGACCGGCTGTGGATCGGGCGCAGCGCCCGGCCAGATGGGGATTTGCGTGTGCCCCGGCAAAGGCTGCGAGCCGGATTGCTGCGCGGCTAAACCGGCAGCCGCAAAAATCAGAATTGCGAAGATGAAGTGCGATCTCTTGGCGAACAAACTCCAACTCTCCGTTCCCTGTTCCCTGTTCCCTGTTCCCTGTTCTCTGTTCTCTGTTCTCTGTTCCCTGTTCCCTGTTCCCTGTTCCCTGTTCCCTGTTCACTGTTCACTGCAAAATCGGAATCCCCGCAATCCTCTGCTTCCACTCGGCGGGGCCGGTCTGGTGCACGCTGGTGCCTTTGGAATCGACGGCTACGGTGACCGGCATGTCGAGGACGTCGAACTCGTAGATGGCTTCCATGCCGAGATCCTCGAAGGCCAGCAAGCGCGAGCCGCGAATCGCCTTCGAGATCAGATACGCCGCGCCGCCGACCGCCATCAGATACACCGCGCCAAACTCGCGGATGGCGTCAATGGCTTCCGGCCCGCGCTCGGACTTGCCCACCATGCCGAGGAGACCGGTTTCGGCGAGCATCTGGCGGGTAAATTTATCCATGCGCGTGGACGTGGTGGGTCCCGCCGGGCCAATGACTTCGCCGCGCACCGGGTTGACCGGGCCCACGTAGTAAATAAATCGGTTGCGAAAATCGACGGGCAGCTTCTCGCCGCGGTTGAGCATCTCCGTCAGCCGCTTGTGCGCGGCATCGCGGCCGGTCAAGAGTTTCCCGCTAAGCAAAATCACCTCGCCCGGTTTCCAGCGAGAAACTTCCTCGTGCGTCACAGTGTCGAGATCGACGCGCCGCGCGCCGCTCACGTCGTAGGTCAGCTTCGGCCAGTCGTCGAGCCGGGGCGGATCGAGAAAGACCGGTCCCGCGCCCGAGAGAACGAAGTGCGCGTGGCGCATGGCAGCGCAGTTAGGAATCATGGCCACGGGTAGATTCACCGCGTGCGTGGGATAGTCGAGCACTTTCACGTCGAGCACGGTGGTCAACCCGCCCAGCCCCTGCGCGCCGATGCCGAGGCGGTTCACCTTGTCGTAGAGTTCCAGGCGCAGTTTCTCGGCGGTGGTTTTCGCGCCGCGCGCCTGAAGGTCTTGTATATCGATCGGGTCCATCAGCGATTGCTTGGCCAGCAGCATCGCCTTATCCGCCGTGCCGCCGATGCCGATGCCGAGAATGCCCGGCGGGCACCAACCCGCACCCATGGTGGGCACGGTCTTGAGAACCCATTCAACAATCGAATCCGAGGGGTTCAGCATGATGAACTTCGACTTGGCCTCCGAGCCTCCGCCCTTGGCCGCTACCGTGACTTCGACGGTCGCACCGCGCACCAGATCGACCGTGACCACGGCCGGCGTGTTGTCGCGAGTATTGGTGCGCGCGCCCGCGGGATCGGCCAGGATGCTCAGGCGCAATTTATTGTCCGGATCGAGATAGGCGCGGCGCACGCCTTCGTCCACCATCTGCTGCAGGTCTTTGAGTTCTTCGCCATCGGCCGCAGAAAAGTGCACGTCCATGCCCAGCTTCACAAAGACGCTCACGATGCCCGTGTCCTGGCAGATGGGGCGATGGCCCTCGGCGCACATGCGGCTGTTGATCAGGATCTGAGCCATGGCATCGCGTGCCGCCGGCGACTGCTCGCGCTCGTAAGCCTGGGTAAGCGAGCGAATGTAATCCGCCGGGTGGTAGTAGCTGATGTACTGCAACGCGCCCGCAACGCTCGCGATAAAATCTTCCTGCCGGATGACGGTCATGATCGGAAGGGCTCCTCACGCTCCAGACTAATGGACGGAGGGATTGCCTGTCGCGGCACGCAAGTCTCCCTCTACCGCGGCGAGCGCTTCGATACGGACCTCGGCCTCTATTACCTGCGCGCCCGCTGGTATAACCCGGCCACCGGCCGCTTCATGACGCGCGACCCGTACGAGGGCTCGATCTACGACCCGGCCTCGCTGCACCGCTATAACTACGCCCGCGCCAACCCGGTGAACTACGTCGATCCCTCGGGGCGAGCCGACCTGGTCGAAAACGCGGACATTTTTGCCACTAGGGCCGCTCAAGCGGTGGTGCTTGCCGGTGTCGGCCGCCTGTTGAACTGCGTTTACGACGCCGAGGCCTCGATGCTCGACATCCTCATTACGGGGCCGCTGCTTACGCAGGAGCAGATGCAGATCGACAGCGCCCGGCTGGATATAGCCAGTTGCGGAGCCAAGATCACAGCGCGGCAATTGCTCCGGGACTCGTTCTTCAATTTCTGGTTCCCCTACGCCGCTGAGGGCGTCGGCTATCTGCTGGAGGATGGCGCGCAGGGCATGGGTTGGCGATTGCTGACCGAGGAGGAGGGATCGGTCGGTTTTGGAGGCAGAATGGCGCCCGACATTGGTCGGAAGCTGGACTACGTATTTGGCAAAGCAACCGGAACGTCACATAATATTGATCGGTCGGTTGAGATGTTGAGACAGCTCCAGAGCATCGGCCTGCAGGACACTCCGGCGAATCGGCAACTTTTCGCCGATTATCTCGAAGACGTTCTAAATGATCCTGGGAATATTGCCCGAACTGAGGCCAGCGGTCGGGTTGTTCGTGACGCTCTTCTCATGGGCCCCCAAGGCGGTGTAAAGCTGGAGACGATTTGGGATGGAACGAAACTGATTACTGTGAACATTTTTGGAGGTCGGTGATGAGCGTCCGTTGTAATCTAGTTCGCTGCGAATCCAAGTCCGAAATGGAGGAGCGCCTGAGGCAATCCTCCAGCAAGCTCATCATAGGGGTTGATGCGCAGTCACCACGTGGCTTCTACTTCCTGGCACCCGAAGCAAATGGGCGGATTCGCATTGGCCTCTGTGTCTCAAATCAGACTCCACCACCTCAGGGTGTGTCGTTTGGATCCGTGCTGGTTATCGGCCATGATCAATCAGTGACTTGGGTTGACGCTCTCGAGGGCAAAGTGACGGCAACGCATCACCTTGAGGGGATTTTCTATGATTTCGTCCAGCACGGGGATCAAGAGGCCGTTATCGTACACGAACTCGGGGCGCTAAAGGTCCGCGCTGATGGAACGGTTTGTTGGAGCAATACGCAACTCGTAGTCGTAGTAGAAGACAGACATAAAACCTTGACGATCGCGTTCAGATCGTCAATTGCCACCGTGGTGTAGCTGTTCTTCTTGAGATCGTCATTCAGCCAGACTTGGCGAGCCGGCTCAGCGGGATCGCGAAATGCGAAGCCCGATTCT
>CAVXOO010000074.1:0-4089 GCA_963762945.1 uncultured Acidobacteriaceae bacterium
CTTGGACTTTCGCGGGGAGTGTCTGAGCAAAGTGAATGCACCTCCAGGTTCCTGCGGGGTTACGACGGTTTCTTGGGCGATTCCGATTTCCTGTTGAGACGACCATTTCTCTGCTTCCTTGCTCCCTCCTCGCAGCTTTGGATTCGGCCGCCATGCACGATCCCGAGCGCAGCCGCGATTGCGCTGCCGGCGCGCCTGCGGTACCACTCCAGCACCGCTCCCATGGCCTATACTCTAGGTTGCATCGCGCGTTTTTTCGCCTTCTGGACGAGGTACTTCGAATGAGCAAGGACCATACATTCCATTCCACAACCGTGATCTGTGTGCGGCGCAACGACCAGGTGGTGATGGCCGCCGACGGCCAGGTAACCTTAGGCGACCACGTGCTGAAACACTCGGCCAAAAAGATTCGACGGCTCTATCAGGACAAGATCCTCGCCGGCTTCGCGGGTTCGACAGCCGACGCCTTCAATTTGTTTGCGCGCTTTGAGACCAAGCTCGAACAGTACGCGGGCAACCTGAACCGCGCCGCCGTGGAGCTGGCCAAGGACTGGCGCACCGACAAGATGTTGCGCAACCTGGAGGCGCTGCTGCTGGTGGCCGACAAGGGGCAGACGTTTTTAATCTCCGGCTCCGGAGATGTAATCGATCCCGACGAGCCGCTGGCGGCGATCGGTTCCGGCGGCAGCTACGCCACGGCCGCGGCGCGCGCGTTGATGGAGAATACCGATATGGGCGCGCGCGAAATCGCCGAGAAGGCGATGAAAATCGCCAGCGAGATCTGCATCTACACCAACGACCGGGTAACAGTGGAAGAGTTATAAGAGCCCGGCGGCCCAAAGCCCGTTTAGATTTCATAGCTCATCAATCTCCGCGACGAGCGCCGGCTTGCGCGCAATTCTGCGTACGATTCCGCTCATTCGGCGCAAATGCCGTAGAATCGCCCATAGTATGAAGTGTCCTTATTGCGGTTTCGGGCAGGATCGGGTGGTGGACTCGCGCGAAAGCAAAGAGGCCGACTCGATCCGGCGGCGGCGGGAGTGCGAGAAGTGCAACCGGCGCTTCACCACCTACGAGCGCATCGACGAGATTCCCTACATGGTCGTGAAAAAAGACGGCCGCCGCGAGCGCTTCGACCGGCAAAAAGTCTTGAGCGGCCTGCTCAGGGCGTGCGAAAAAAGGCCGGTTTCCTCAAGCCAGCTCGAAGCCATCGTCGATGCCGCGGAAAGTTTCCTCATCGACGCTCCCGAGCGCGAGCGCACCACCTCCGAGGTCGGCGAGCTCATCATGCAGCACCTCAAAGGCCTCGATACCGTCGCCTACATCCGCTTCGCCTCGGTCTATCGCGACTTCAAAGACGTGAACGAGTTCAAGGAAGAGCTGGAAGGGCTGCTGGGCAGCCACGGCAAGAGGAAGAGCTAGCCGTCGCGGGAATCGCGTTGGAAAACTAAGGCGAATGTGTTGAACGAGCCCAGATTGCGCGTGACAAGATGGCTCGGCGACGTCCCGCTCGAAGCCGAATGTTCGGCGTGCGCAGGTATGAGGCTCAAAGTCGCCGAGTGGAATTCCGGCGAACCGCTTCATCAGCCCAATCGAGAGCACTACCAGGACATCCTCGAGCAGGCGTTCGAACTCCATCGCAAAACTGTGCACGGAACGCGTAGTGAGAAGCTAAAAGCTAAGAGCTAAGAGCTAGAAGCTAGCAGCTAGAAGCTAGAAGCTGCCTTCCGTCATCCCGGCACCATCATGGGCGCGCCGGGCCTGTACATCAGCAGCACAACTCCGGAGACGGAACCGTTTTTCTTGTCGAGTATGGGCGACGCCCAGACGCGGACGATCACCTCGCGGCCATCGCGATCGACAAGCGTGGCCAGTCCATTGCACCGGTTGGTCAGCACCATGGCAAAGGTGACCTGGGTTCTGTCGCCGGCCTGGAAGCCGCGCATCTGGATTCCCTCTTCCAGGACCTTGCCCAAAAGCTCGGTCAACTTCCAGCCGAGAAGCTCCTCGGCGGCAGAGTTAGCGCCCACAATCACGCCGGTGGCATCGGTGGCAACAATGGCCTCGTTCATCGAGTCCAGAATGCTCTCCAGCCACTGCCGCGCGCGCTGCGCTTCTTCAAGGTTCTTCCTGGCCTCCGTTACGTCCATAAAGACCATGCGCACACCCGTGACTCTGTTTCGTTCGTCGCGAATCAGGCTGCGGTGAATCTCGTAAGTGCGAAATCTTCCCGAGCGGTCGAAGATGGAGCGATGGACCACCTGAGGCCCCTTGCCCGACATCACCATCGAAAGGAAGGCGGCAAAGCTCGTATCCTTCTCGTCGATGGCTACCAGATCCCATGCACTTTTGCCGATGAGCTCGCCCTGGTCGGGATGGTGCAGGGCAAGGGTTGCGGAGTTGGCGCGGGTAATGATGCCGTGCGTGTCGATCTCCAGATAAGGCAGTGGAAGATCGTCGATCGAAATCGCTGCGGCCAGTTGCGCCGTGGCGTCAAGGGGCGTCTCGGTGGCGTTCATCGTGCTCTCCCGCCGTTGGTTAGTAAGGTGATTTTGCAAAGATCGTCGGCGCTTTTCAGGCGTTCGATCGGCGTGATATCGAAGGTGATGGGAATGCGCAGCATGGTGGCGCGGCCGCCGATCTTCACGCTGGTCTCGCGATTCTGCATTGCAATGCGATCCAGCTCCGCGGTAAGAATCTGCTCGTTGGCGCGGCCCTGCAGAACGGACAGCAGCGAGGAGTCGCTCCAGTGGTAGATGGCGTCCTCGGAGTGCAGGCTTTGGGTCGGGGAAGTCGAACTCGTCGTGATCGCATCCCCGGCCTCCACCGTGCCTTCAATCGTCGAAGACTTGCGCTCCAGGATGGTCACGAGGGGAGACATCAAGGGACTGGTCTGCTCTGCCGCCGGCTTCGCCGAGGTCGGCACGGCAGAAGGACGACATACCAGGAACAACTCGCCGCTTTTTGCAGGGAGTGGAATATCCGTCTCGTCGGGCCGAATTGCGTGGGTATCATCGACACCGAATCGAAAGTCGACACTACCTTCATCGCCGGGATAACGCATGCCAGAGGCGGCATCTCGCTCGCCTCGCAGAGCAGCACTGGGCGCATGGCTGCTCATGGACTGGAGCGCGACTCCCGCCGGGAAGGTGGGTTTTCGCAGATTCATAACCGTCGGCAACATGGCGGACGTCGATATCATCGAAGCGATCGAAACTCTCGGCTGCGATCCCGGCACCAGAGTACTCGGCCTCTACGTGGAGGGCTCACCGCGCATGCGCGAGAGTTGGCGGAAGGTTCTGCTGCGCGGCGGCGCCGCATTCCAGCTCCAGCAGGCGGTGGGCATGGATGTGGGCGGCCCTGTCGTGTTCGCAGAGGGGTCGGCGACAGTGCCAGCATTTGCTGCGCACCAACCAACCCGCAACCGTGTACCGCGACCGGCCGGAAAAATGGTTTACCGACGCAAACGAGGAAGAGAAAGTTCTGCTTCGCCAGATCAACGCCGAGTTGCTGCTTCCGATGCCTGGGCGCACTGGCCTGAGCGGCTTGATGACACTCGGTCCGAAGAAGTCAGAAGAAGCGTATACGCCGACAGACCTGCATACGTTGCAATCTGTGCCGCCCAGACGGGACTGACCCTCGAAGTTGCCGAACTCGCCCGAACGCTCGCGAATGAATCGGCGCAGCGAGAGCGCATGAATCGAGAAGTCGAGATTGCCCGCGAGGTTCAACAACGGTTGTTTCCGCAGGACATCCCTGAGATCGAGGGAGCGAGCCTGGCTGGAAGTTGCCGTCCGGTTTCCGGGGTTGGCGGCGATTACTACGATCTCATTGGACTGGAAGGCGGCAATCTCGGCATTGCAATCGGCGATGTTTCAGGAAAAGGCATTTCGGCAGCACTCATTATGGCCACTCTGCGAGCTTCGCTGCGCAGCCTGATCCTTGACGATCCAGGCAATCTCGCGAAGATGATGCAAAAGATGAACCATCTTGTCTACGAAGCCTCAACGAGCAGCCGCTACGCAACGTTCTTCTTCGCCACTTTCGATCCTGAAACTCGCGAACTGCGCTATGTCAATGCAGGCCACA
>CAVXOO010000075.1:0-7233 GCA_963762945.1 uncultured Acidobacteriaceae bacterium
TGCGGAGCTTGCCGGCGTGCAAACTTTTCGCTGCCCCAAGTGTGGCAAGCTGGCCGCCGATCTGCGCCAGGGACGCGAACTCGAAATCGAATCCATTGAACTCGAAGAACCAGATCCAGTTGAGGAGCAGGCATGACGACGCGCATTGTCGAATTGCGGCGGGGAATCCTGAAGAAGAACGACGAGCTGGCTGCGGGGCTGCGCGCGCGCTTCAACTCGGCCGGCGTGCTGGTGCTGAATCTGGTTTCGAGTCCGGGCACGGGCAAAACTGAATTTCTTGAGCGCACCCTCCGCGAACTCCGCATGCGCGGCGCTCAAGCGGCGGCCCTTGTGGGCGATCTTGAAACCGACAACGACGCGCGTCGTCTTGCCGCGAGCGGCGCTCCCGTCCGCCAGATCAACACCCACGGCATCTGCCACCTCGACGCGGAGATGATCTCCAAGCACCTCGAAGCCTGGGAGGGCGTTTCGCTCAATGGTCTGAACTATCTCTTCATCGAAAATGTCGGCAACCTCGTCTGCCCTTCCAGCTACGACCTCGGCGAGCGTATCCGGGTCGCCCTGCTCAGCGTCACCGAGGGCGAAGACAAGCCGCTCAAGTATCCCGGCCTCTTCAACTCCGCCGATGCCGCCGTGATTACAAAGATCGATATCGCCGAACCCTGCGGCTTCGACCGCGAGCTCGCTCTGCGTAACCTCAATGAGATCAGGCCCGGAATCCGCATCTTCGAGACCTCCGCAAAAACCGGCGTCGGAATGGAGCCGTGGCTCGCCTATCTCGCTGAGCACGCAAATGCCTCCTGACTCGCGCATCTCCCTCCGTAAAAATCGCGAAAACTCCATATTGGAAGTTGCAAATAAAGAGTCCGAAGAGTACCTTGCTGCTAAGGTCGGTAGCACAGTATGGGCCCTGCAGATTCCCCCGGGCAACAATCGGGTGCGCGGGAACGCGCGTATCCGGTTTTCGCCCGCAACACAATTGAGCGGCTCTTTGAGTTCTCGCCCGACGCGATCCTCGTCACCGACGAGAAAGGTGTCATGCGCGCCGTCAACCCGCGCGCCCAGGAACTCTTTGGTTACGCGAGCGATGAACTGATCGGCCAGCCCGTGGAGATGTTGGTGCCGGCTCGCTTTCGCGGCGTCCATCCCCGCCATCGCGAGAATTACAGCGCCCATCCCCGCACGCGCCAGATGGGCGCGGCGCTCAACCTCTTCGGCCTGCGCAATGACGGCTCGGAATTCCCCGTCAACATCATGCTCAAACCCCTCGAGACCGCGGACGGCGATGCGGTGGTGACATTCATCCGCGACGCCACCGAGCAACACGCCGCGCAGGAAGCGCTGCGGCTGAACGACGCGCGCCTTCACTCCATCGTTGAGAGCATCGGCGATTATGCCATCTTTCTGCTTGATCGCGAGGGACACATCCTCACCTGGAATCCCGGCGCCGAGCGCATCAAAGGATACAAAGCCGACGAGGTGCTGGGCCTGCACTTTTCGCGCTTCTTCACCGACGACGATGTGGCGCAGGGCAGGCCCACCGAAATACTCCGCCAGGCCATCGCCAGGAATCGCATCGAAGAAGAGGGCTGGCGCGTGCGCAAAGACGGCTCGCGCTTCTGGGCCAACGTCGTGCTCACCGCCATCCACGACAGCTCCGGCGCGGTCACTGGCTTCTCCAAAATCACGCGCGACGTCACCGAGCGCAGGCAGGCGCAGGAGTCGGTCATCGCCGAGTTGAGCTCTTTGTTGCTGGCCAATGTCGATATTCGCAAACTGCTCGGAGCATTTTCCGTCAGCATTCGCCACATGGTGCCCCACGATGCCGCCACGCTCGCCCTCTACGATGAGGCCACCGGCAAATTGCGCGTGCAATTCCTCGCCTCCGATGACGCCGAAACCAACCCCAACGAGTTGCTGCTCGATCCCGAAGCTTCTCCCTCGGGTCTGGCCTTTCGCACGCGGCGTCCCGTCATTCTCAACCGCATGGATCGCTGGCCCTTTGCGCCTGAATCCCTCCACCACCTCACCGGCATGGGCATGCAATCCGGTGTCTGGGTTCCGCTGGTCCACCGCGAGAGAACCCTCGGCGCCATGATGGTCGCCAGCCGCATGGAGAATGCATTCTCGCAGCACGACGCGGAACTGCTGGGCCAGGTCGCCGAACAAGTGGCCATGGCGGTCAACAACGCCCTGGCCTATAAGCAGATCGCCGAGTTGCGCGACCGCCTCGCCCAGGAAAAGCAATATCTCGAAGACGAGATCAATCTCGAGCACCGCTTCGACGACATCGTCGGCGAAAGCACCGGCCTGCGCAATGTGCTGCGCGAAATCGAGACCGTCGCGCCCACCGATGCCACCGTCCTCATCCAGGGCGAAACCGGAACCGGCAAGGAATTGCTGGCGCGCGCCATCCATCGCTTGAGCCCGCGCAGCGAGCGTACCTTTATCAAGCTCAATTGCGCCGCCATTCCCGCCGGCCTGCTCGAAAGCGAGCTCTTCGGCCACGAGAAAGGCGCTTTTACCGGCGCCATCGCTCGAAAAATCGGCCGCCTCGAGCTGGCCCACGAAGGCACCCTCTTCCTCGACGAGGTCGGCGAGCTGCCGCTCGAACTGCAGCCCAAGTTGCTCCGCGCCCTCCAGGAGCGCGAGATCGAGCGCGTGGGCGGTACGCGGCCCATCCCTGTAAACGTCCGCCTCATCGCCGCCACCAATCGCGATCTCGCCAAAATGGTCGCCGAAAAACAATTCCGCAGCGACCTCTTTTACCGCCTCAAGGTTTTTCCCATCGTTTCCCCGCCGCTGCGCGACCGCGCATCCGATATTCCCGTCCTGGTGCGCCATTTCGTCTCGCGCCACGCCCGCCGCATGGGCAAAACCATCGAAACCATTCCCCCCGAGGCCATGGAAGCCTTCGCGCGCTGGAAGTGGCCCGGCAACATTCGCGAGCTTGAGAATTTTCTCGAGCGCGCCGTGATCCTCACCCGCGGTGCGGAGCTGTACGTCCCCCTCGCCGAGATCGAAGACCTCGAGGAACAGGAAGAGGAGGAGGCAGCCTCCGCCAATCCCACTCTGCAGGCTGCTGAGCGCGAAACCATCCTGCGTGCGCTGCGCGATGCCAAAGGCGTCATCGGCGGACCCGGTGGCGCGGCCGAGCGCCTCGCCCTCAAACGCACCACCCTCAACTCCAAAATCAGAAAGCTCGGCATCGCCCGCGCCGACTATATGTAGACCCTGGCTCCCGGGTCTGAGCCAGCGCGCGTCGTTTGGATCGGGGCCTTGCCTTAGAGCATCTCTCTCCTCGGCGTAGAGCGACGATCTTGCCGATTCGCAGCCCTTGCCCCGTAGGGGCAATCGAAAATAGCCCAGGGTGGAGCGAAGCCGGGGCCCCCATCGACAGGTCTTCGTCGATGGGGTGCGAGCGAAACCCTGGGAACACTGCCCCCAATAGGCCCCGCGCCCCGGAGGGCCGCGGCGAAACGAACCAAACAACGCTACGCCATCTCGAGGTTTTCCTCACTCATGCCCTGATGCACGCTCATTCATTCCCGCATTCGCCGCTGCAGTTCTTCGATTCAAAATTCCTTCCGCGACTCCCCATCGTCTCCGTGACGAAATAGCGTCGTCGTCACCTCGTCACGCGTGCCAAATCGTCCCGCCTCGCAACGCCATTCCCAGGAGCCAAACTCCTTTGCCATCAAAGCCCCGCTGTTCTCACCGCGCCGCCGCCCGACTTTGGCACGCGCCGTGCTCTTACGTAGGCGTGGCGCAGGGCGGGCCATCCAGTGCTGAGAATCACGATCGAAGAAAATCCGGACGCAGTTGTTCTCAAGTTGGAAGGCCGCCTCACCGGTCCATGGGTAGCCGAACTTGGCCGCCTCTGGGAAGAAAATGCTCCGGCCATCACGCTGAAGAAATTCTCGCTCGATCTACGCGGAACCACCTTTGCCGATGCCGCCGGAATTCGCATCTTGAAATCCATCTACTTGCAAACCGGAGCCGCATTCCTCACCGGCACTCCTTGGACGCAATACCTTGCCGAAGAAGTGGCAAGCAACAACTCTCAACACGCGGGCGCGGAGGTCTGAAATGTTGACAGCATACGAAACCATGAATCGCTTGAATCTTTCTTCATACCGCAAGAGCGAGTTTTTCCAATCGTTGCCGGCCGAGGCTCTGGCCGACTTCGAACGCCTCCTCGCCCCTTCGTCTTATCCCACCGGCGTGGTCATCTTTTCTGAGACCCAGCCAAGCTCCGGCATCTACGTGGTTCTCGACGGCGAAGTCAAGCTCTCCATCAACTCCGCCGACGGCCGCCGCCTCAGCTTTCGCATCGTCACCGCGGGCGAAGTGCTGGGACTCTCTGCCACGCTCTCCGGCGGCGAATACGAAATGACCGCCGACGCTCTCTATCCGGCCAGGGTCGCGCACATCTCGCGCGCGGTCTTTTTGCAATTCCTCGCCCGCCATCCCGCCGCCTATCAATCCATAGCGCGCGAAATGGCTCGCACTTACGACGCCGCCTGCGCACAACTGCGCATGGTTGGCCTCTCCACCTCCGTGCCCGAGCGCCTGGCCTCTCTCTTGCTCAAGTGGAGCGACGGGCCGGATCAGAAGCCCGAGCGTCCCTCGCATTGCCGCCTCTCGCTCACGCACGAACAGATCGGCGAGTTCATCGGCACTTCGCGTGAAACCGTCACCCGCACACTCAGCACTTTCAAGAGCCATCACCTCGTCGCGCAAAACGGATGCACGCTCACCATCCCCAACCGCATAGCTCTGGAAAGCTACGCGCGCGGATAGAACCCTGGAACCGGTTGCATAAATCCAGTTTTGAAAGGGCCGGGTGCCCCATCCATTTCGCGTTTTTCGCGGAATGGGTGGGATCGCACGAACCTCAACTCACCCCCTCCAACTCAACACAAACCCGCGTGCCCCATCCATTTCGCGCTTTTCGCGGAATGGGTGGGATCGCACGAACCTCAACCCACCCCCTCCAACTCAACACAAACCCGCGTGCCCCATCCATTTCGCGCTTTTCGCGGAATGGGTGGGATCGCACGAACCTCAACCCACCTCCTCCAACTCAACACAAACCTGGGTGCCCCATCCATTTCGCGTTTTTCGCGGAATGGGTGGGATCGCACGAACCTCAACTCACCTCCTCCAACTCAACACAAACCCGCGTGCCCCATCCATTTCGCGCTTTTCGCGGAATGGGTGGGATCGCACGAACCTCAACCCACCTCCTCCAACTCAACACAAACCTGGGTGCCCCATCCATTCCGCGTTTTTCGCGGAATGGGTGGGATCGCACGAACCTCAACTCACCTCCTCCAACTCAACACAAACCCGCGTGCCCCATCCATTTCGCGCTTTTCGCGGAATGGGTGGGATCGCACGAACCTCAACTCACCCCCTCCAACTCAACACAAACCCGCGTGCCCCATCCATTTCGCGCTTTTCGCGGAATGGGTGGGATCGCACGAACCTCAACCCACCTCCTCCAACTCAACACAAACCTGGGTGCCCCATCCATTCCGCGTTTTTCGCGGAATGGGTGGGATCGCACGAACCTCAACTCACCTCCTCCAACTCAACACAAACCCGCGTGCCCCATCCATTTCGCGCTTTTCGCGGAATGGGTGGGATCGCACGAACCTCAACCCACCTCCTCCAACTCAACACAAACCTGGGTGCCCCATCCATTTCGCGTTTTTCGCGGAAATGGGTGGGATCGCACGAACCTCAACTCACCTCCTCCAACTCAACACAAACCCGGGTGCCCCATCCATTCCGCGTTTTTCGCGGAAATGGGTGGGATACCAATCCGCGTCCTCACGGCCCCTTCTCGCCACCCCTCGGCGCTATCATCTTCACGCAGGCTTTTCTCGCCGCAATCCACGCTCCAAATTCAAGGAACGCGCATGAAGATCATTTCGAAATTCGCCGCTCTACTTCTGCTTTTGCCCGCCGCCATCCCCCTCACCGCGCAGCAGGATTACTTCACCAACTGGCCCGCCGGCCGCTCGCCTGAAGAAATCGGCAAAGCCCTCGCCGAGCACTTCGTCACCAGCCCGCATCAGCACATGCCCGGCACCATCCATTACAGCGAGACCGGAACCTGGTACGGCGCGCTCACCTTCGCCCAGCTCACGCACGACACCGACTTGCGCGACCGCCTCATCAAAAGATTCGAGCCCCTCATGCCCGGCGGCCCCGAAGAGGCACTCATCCCCAAACGCGATCACGTCAACGACTCCATCTTCGGCATCGTTCCCCTGGAAATCGTCATTCAAACCGGAGACAAAAAGTATCTCGACTTCGGGCTCTCCTTCGCCGACAAGCAATGGGCCGACCCTCTGCCCAACGGTCTCTCGCATCAAACCCGCTTCTGGATCGACGACATGTATATGCTCACCATCCTCGAACTCGAGGCCTACCGCGCCACCGGCGACAGCAAATATCTCGACCGCGCCGCCAACGAAATGGTGGCCTATCTCGACAAGCTGCAGCAGCCCAACGGCCTCTTCTACCACGCGCCCGACGTGCCCTTCTTCTGGGGCCGCGGCGACGGCTGGGTAGCCGCCGGCATGGCGGAGATGCTGCGCTCCCTTCCCGCCAGCCATCCGCAACGCGCGCGCATTCTCTCCGCCTACAAGCTCATGATGGCCGCGCTTGTAAAGTACCAAGCCCCCGACGGCATGTGGCGTCAGCTAATCGATCGCGACGAAGCCTGGGAAGAATCGTCCAGCTCCGGCATGTTCACCTTCGCGCTCATCACCGGCGTAAAAAACGGCTGGCTCGACGCCCCCACCTACGGCCCCGCCGCGCGCAAAGCCTGGATCGCCGTCACCGGTTTCATCGATCAGAACAGCGACATCACCCAGGTCTGCGAAGGCACCGGCAAGTTCAACAGCCTCGAATACTACCTCGCCCGCCATCGCCGCACCGGCGACTTCCACGGCCAGGAACCAATCCTCTGGGCAGCCTCAGCCCTGCTCCGTTAGCCGCCTCAAGCAAATCTCCAATCGGCGCAGAGCGGTTTTCAAGAGGCCACGGCTTCACAGGTTTGGGGATGAAGAAAACCGCGAAGAAGAAACCAGCCCCGAAGCCGAAGCCAGCGAAGAAGAGAACGCCGCGCGAGGGCGTGAACCAGGCCGCCGTGCGGGTCGTGAGAGAAGCGACAAAGGAATAGCAACGTAAAAATGAACGAAGTAACAAGCACAGGAA
>CAVXOO010000076.1:0-4516 GCA_963762945.1 uncultured Acidobacteriaceae bacterium
GAACTGAGCGCGAGACCGTCCGTGTCGCGCACGATGGGGCAGACCACGATCTCTGTTCCAAACCGCAGATCGGCGACCATGCGCCGCAGCACGGAAACCTGCGCTGCGTCTTTCTGGCCGAAATAGGCGCGATCGGGTTCCGCGGTAATGAAGAGTTTTGTTACCACCGTGGTCACGCCGCGAAAGTGGCCGGGGCGGGACGCGCCGTCGAGGTGCTCGCTCAACTTCGGGACTTCGACAAATGCCGAATCGGTTCCGTTGGGATAAAGCTCTGCGACCGTTGGGACGAAAAGCGCGTCTGCGCCTTCGGATTCAGCGAGCGCGCAGTCGGCTTCAAAGGCGCGTGGATAACGTCCGAAGTCCTCGTTGGGCCCGAACTGCGTGGGATTGACGAAGAGCGAGCCCGCGACGTGCGTGCAGTCGGCGCGCGCGGCGCGGAACAGCGATGCGTGACCCGCGTGCAGTGCGCCCATGGTGGGCACGAGGCCGATGGTGTTGTCGCCGGCCGCGCGCACAGCGCGGGACCAGTTGCGAAGCTCGGAGACGGTGCGCAGAACTTGCATAAGCGACCTGCGGCAAAAACTCAATTTTGGCCTGAAAAACATCCCTCAGGCTCTAAAGCCTAAGTATTCAGAGCCATATTATGGCACACGACCCACGCACCGTGCGGGTTCCCCGGTCGCGCCCCGAACCTTCGAGCCCATCTAAGATCTTTCCGCACGGCAGGCTGTCAGGCTTGATTGGTCTCTTCGCGCGCATCGATATTCACCACCGCATCGAGGTCCATTGTCGCGTCGAGGTCCATCGCCGCTTCGTCGCGCAGATTCTCGCCGCCACCATCATCATCGAGCAAGCGGCGCGCGGACTCAGGCATGTGATAGCTTTCGGCGTCGGATGGAAAGGCGCGATGCTCCACATCCTCGCGGTAGTGCTCGATGGCGGAGCGGAACAGCGCTGCCGCGTCGCCGTAGCGGCGCACAAACTTGGCCCGCGGCGCGAAGCTCAGATTCACCAGATCGTGGAAGACCAGAATCTGTCCGTCGCAATCGGGGCCTGCGCCAATGCCGATCGTTGGAATGGGGAGGGCTGCGGTAATTGCCGCGGCGGCTTCGCGCGGAATGCCTTCAAGAACGATCGCACCTGCGCCTGCATCCGCGAGAGCAAAAGCATCGGCCTGAAGCTCGAGCACGGAGTCCGCTGTACGCGCCTGCACGCGATAGCCGCCCATGCGGTGCACACTCTGCGGCGTCAGTCCGAGATGGCCCACCACGGGAACCTCGGCTGCGACCAGCGCCCGCACCAGCTCCACGCGCGGGCCCTCGATTTTGACGGCTTCCGCGCCCGCTTCCTTCAAAAAGCGAACGGCGTTGGCGACGCCCTCACTTACTGCGCCGTGGTAGCTGCCGAAAGGCATGTCGGCCACCACGAGGGCGCGGCGCACGGCGCGGCGCACGGCGCGCGTGTGGTGCAGCATCTCGTCCACGGTGACGGCCAGCGTATTTTCCTGGCCCAGTACCACCATGGCCAGCGAGTCACCGACCAGAATGAGATCGATGCCGGCCTCGTCCACGAGACGCGCGGTTGCGTAGTCGTAAGCGGTAAGCGCGGAGATGGGCTTCGCCTGGCGCTTCATTTCGCCCAGCGCTGGCATCGTGACTTTGGGAAAGGAGACGTGTTTCGGCGGCTGTGGCGCGCCGGCGGAAAATCCGGTGAGACTCATGGCTGGCTCCAGTGCCGCTCCCGAGACTCAGGATGCGGCCCGAACACTCCAAGTATACGATGAACCGGCCAAGAGAAAGGATCGGGGAATCTGCGTGGCGGCCGGCAGCAGCATTCGTCCCAGGCATGTCGAAGGCTTCTACAATGTTGTGAGGGATGATGAAACGGGCGCTGGGTGCGGGATTGGGTTCCGGCGAATGGCGAGCGCGGCGGAGGAAGGCATGGCCTACGATCTGGCGATCGTGTTGCCAACATATAACGAAAGCGGAAACGTAGGCCCCATGGTCGAGCGCCTGGAGACGGCGCTGGCCGGCATTCACTACGAAGTCATCTTTGTGGACGACGACTCGCCGGACGGCACCGCGGAGCGAGTGCGCCAGTTGGCCCGCGGCCGCGACAACCTGCGCGTGCTGCACCGCATCGGGCGGCGTGGCCTGGCCTCGGCCTGCATTGAGGGAATTCTGGCCGCGTCGGCGCCCTTCGTGGCCGTGATGGACGCCGACCTGCAGCACGACGAAAGCATCCTGCCCGCCATGCTCGGCCGCATGCGCGACGGCAATCTCGATCTGGTGGTGGGCTCACGCAACATCGCCGGCGGCAGCATGGGCGAGTTTTCCCGCTGGCGCGTGAAGCTGAGCCAGCTTGGCAGGCGGCTGAGCCTGATGGGCGCCGAGCACGAGCTGAGCGATCCCATGAGCGGCTTCTTCATGGTGCGCGTTGCCACGTTCGAGCGCTTTGCCCACCGGCTTTCGGGCATTGGCTTCAAAATTTTGCTCGACATCGTGCTTTCGGCCGGGCCGGGCCTGCGCATCGGCGAGGTGGGCTACCGCTTCCGCCTGCGCGAGCACGGAGAAAGCAAGCTCGACATCATGGTCGGTCTCGAATACTTCGAGCTGCTCGTCGACAAGCATCTGGGCAGCCTGTTGAACGTGCGCTTTGTGCTCTTCGCCATGGTGGGGGCGCTGGGCGTGGGCGTGCATCTGCTTATTCTGAACGCCCTTCTGCGCGTGGCCGGAGTCGGCTTCGCCAAAGGCCAGGCGGCGGCCACATTGATGGTGATGATTTTGAATTTCGTTCTGAATAACTCCGTCACCTATCGCGATCGCCGGCTGCGCGGATGGAGATTCCTGAGCGGGCTCGTGACTTTTTGCCTGGCTTGCGGGCTGGGCGTGATCGCGAATGTCTCGATCGCCAACGAGGTCTTCCATCACGGCGTGCCGTGGTGGTTGGCTGCGCTCACCGGCTTGCTGTTCTCGGCGGTGTGGAACTTCGGCGTGACGTCGATGATCACGTGGCGGCAGGATCGGCGTTCGAGCGAACAACGCGCGCGGCGGCGCATCGAGGCCGCGGCGCAGGCGCTGCCGGGCGACCCAAGCGCGCCGGCAAAGACGGCCTGAAATATGTAGCGCCGGTATCCTGACCGGCAGTCCTGCGGGCCTCCAGGCCCGCAGTTGCCTCACCTTTGGAGGCCGCGTCGTCGATGCGCGACCGCATTCATTCATGACGGCGCGAGGCTCTCTCGTTTGCCCTGATCCACCGCGCCGCCGCATACTGACAAACAGAATGATCTCTCCCTTGGCAACTGGAATCTGCGTAGGATTGGGCGCTGCGGCAGGCGCGGGCCTGGCGGCCAGCGCCTTCGCGTACGCGTCGCTGTGGCCGGGTTCGCGCATCTTCGGCGCGGCGCTCACGGCGCCGGCGCGGCCGGGCGAATTGGCGCTTACCTTCGACGACGGGCCCAATGCCACGTGGACGCCGCGGCTGCTCGAGGTTCTTGCGCAGCACGATGTGCGGGCAACTTTTTTCATGCTGGGCAACCGCGCCGCCGCGCAGCCGGAACTGGTGCGCCGCATCGCCGCTGCCGGGCACACGATTGGAAATCATTCCTGGTCGCATCTCAACCTGGCGCGCACGCGCGCAGCTCTCGTGCGCGAAGAACTCGAGCGGGCCAGCGATGCGTTGCAGCAGATTCTCGGCGCGCCGGTCAGGTTTTTCCGTCCGCCCTACGGCGCGCGGCGGCCCGCGGTTTTCCGCATCGCGCGCGAGCTGGGCCTTGCGCCTGTGCTGTGGAACGCGATGACCTCAGACTGGAGCGAGCCATCGGCGGGGCGCATTGCGGAGCAGTTGATGAAGAAGATCGATGGGCTCGAAAGGCGCGGCCGCGCAGCAAATATCGTGCTTCACGATGGCGGACATCGCGATGCGGCAGCAAACCGCGCTCCGAGCGTTACGGCAGCAGGGTTGCTGCTTGAGCGCTACGTGAAAGACCACCGGTTCGTGACCGTGGATGCGTGGTGTTGAGACTCTAACGCTCTTCTCCGCAGATCAAGAAGCAAATGCCTCACGCGCAGCGGCAACCGTCGCCGCGATGTCGGCGTCAGTGTGGGCGTAGGAGATGAATGCGGCCTCAAACTGCGAGGGCGGCAGCCAGACGCCGCGATCGAGCAGGCCGCGATGGAAGCGGCCGAAGGCAGCGGTGTCGGACTTTGCGGCCTCGTCGTAATTTGTCACCGGCCCGCCCGTGAAGAACCACGTCCACATTGCGCCCACGCGGTTGGTTGTGACGGCAACGTTGGCGCTTGCAGCCTCCTGCGCGACGCCGGCGGCAACCGCACGGGATGCGGCTTCCAGACGCGCGTAAATCTCCGTCGCATGTTCCTGCAGATAACCGATCGTGGCCAGCCCCGCGGCCATCGCCAGCGGATTGCCGCTGAGCGTTCCAGCTTGATAGACCGGTCCCAAAGGCGCAAGCAGGTCCATAAATTGCCGTTTCCCGCCGAAGACACCGACGGGCAAT
>CAVXOO010000077.1:0-11734 GCA_963762945.1 uncultured Acidobacteriaceae bacterium
GAGTGCTTGGCGCTGGATTGTCCTTATTTAAATTAGCAGAGCCCGCCAACTGCGTCAAAAGACGGAATGGCTGGCGCAATCGGCGGGATCGGCCCAGCGCCCGGGTGGCGTATTTCGGCTCACCCCCACGAGAACTCGATAGGAACCTGGATATCCGGGTGCAGGCTTTTGTGCACGGGGCAGGTGTGGGCGGCGCGTTCGAGCTTCTCCCTGTCGGCCGGGCTCAGCGAATGGGGTACGTGGATTTTGACGGTCAGCCGCTCGATTCTTCTCGGCGGCGTGGCGGTCATTTCCTTTTCGACAGACGCCGTGGCGCCGGAAATATCGATATTTTGCGTACGGGCCGCTATGCCCACGATCGTGAGCATGCAACTGCCAAGCGCCGTTGCCACTAAATCGGTAGGAGAGAAGCTCTCGCCGCGGCCCTGATTATCTTTGGGGGCGTCCGTATTTAGCTCGGCGCCGGAGGGACCGTGAGTTGCCTTGCAGTGCAGCTCTCCTTGATACTCGATTTGAATGTTCACCATGATTCTTTCCTTGATAATTGGATGAGGGTGGGGCTAAGCACGCGTTTCTTCGGCCCGCTCCATGCATCATTACGCAGAGGACAATGAAACTTCAACTGCCTGCTGGCACATTTCGCGCCTACCTCTTCGACTGCGACGGCACCATTGTGGACTCGATGCCGCTGCATTACATCGCCTGGACGTCGGCGCTCGCCGTGTGGGGCGCAGCTTTCGACGAAGAACTGTTTTATGCGTGGGGCGGCAAGCCGCCCAAGGAGATCATTACCGATCTGAACCAGATGCAGGGTCTTGCGATGCCGGTTGAAGAGGTGGCCGAGCGCAAGGAGGACCTTTATTTCTCGCTGCTATCGCAATTGGAGGCGATTCCAGAGGTGGTGGAGCACATTGAGGCCCAATACGGCCGCATTCCATTCGCCGTCGTTTCGGGCAGCAATCGCGCGTCGATCGTGAAGTCGCTCTCGACAGTCGGCCTGCTCGACCGATTCGAAATCCTCGTTGGCCACGAGGATTACACGCGCTCCAAGCCCGCGCCCGATGCTTTTCTCATCGCAGCCGAGCGGCTGGGAGTGGCGCCCAGGGACTGCCTTGTTTTTGAAGACACCGAGATGGGAATCGCGGCGGCAACAGCGGCGGGAATGGCATGGGTGCGCGTTCCGCAGCCGCTCGAACGGCGCGACGGAACCGCGCCCGCGATGCTTGCGTAAACCAATTCAGAAACGGGCGAGGAGGCCGATTTGCCCTCGGGCAATCTTCAACCCAATTACGCCGATGAACAACCGCGCAGCCCGAGCCGCTGGGCGGATGCGGCAATCTTGTTCGCCATCGCTACCGCTGTCGCGCTCCTGCATGTCTTCACAAATTCGCGCTACGGTTTTCATCGCGACGAACTGCAGTTTCTGAGCGACGCGCGCCACCTCGATTGGGGATTCGTCGCCTATCCTCCGTTCACGCCGTTCATCGAGCGCATCGGTCTTACTCTCTTCGGCCTCAACATGGTTGGGCTGCGCCTTTTCTCCGTGCTGGCGCAAGCCGCGGCCATTGTCCTGGCAGGACTGATGGCGAAGGAACTCGGCGGTGCGCGTCTCGCGCAAGTTACCGCGGCGCTGGCCGTTGCCTTCTCGCCGCTTCCTCTCTTTGAGGGCACGGAATTCCAATACTCCTCATTTGATTTTCTTTGGTGGGTGCTGATCGCGTACTTCACGGTGCGCCTGCTCAAATCCGAAAACACGCGCTGGTGTCTGGCCATCGGCGCGGTCGTTGGCCTGGGCCTTGAAACCAAATACTCAATCGCCTTCTACATTGCAGGCATCATCGTCGGCCTCGTTTTCACGCCCGCGCGCCGTTATTTAACGAGCCGCTGGTTCTGGGCGGGCATTGCACTTGCTTTCCTGCTCTTTCTTCCCAACCTTATCTGGCTCTTGCGCCACGATTTCATCTCCTACCACTTTCTCCAGCACATCCACGCGCGCGATGTGGGCGAGGGCCGCGCGGAAGGATTCTGGAAGGGCCAATTCCTCATCTGCGCCAACCTGGCCGCGGCGCCGCTGTGGCTTGCGGGCCTCTTCGGCTTTCTGCGCGCGCGACGTTACCGCATGATTGCGCTCATGTATATGGTTCCCCTCGCGCTGTTCGCCATCGGCAAAGGCCGCGATTATTACATGGCTGGTGCGTATCCAATGCTTCTTGCCATGGGAGCAGTCCTCGCCGAGCGCTGGCTGCGCGCACTTCCGCGCTGGGGGCGCTTTACCGTCGAAGCCGGCTACGTTGCGGCCTTCGCATTCATCTCGGCCTACGTGTGTGCCATTGTTCTGCCATTTGCATCGAGCGGACCACTCAGGGACTTCGATCTTGCGCGCAACGGCGACCTGCGCGAGGAAATCGGCTGGGATGAGCTCGTACGCACCATGGCACAGATTCGCGATTCGCTGCCGCCCGACCAGCAAGCGCACCTTGGCATCACCACCGGCAACTACGGGGAGTACGGAGCCATCGAGATGCTGGGCCGCGCCTACGGTCTTCCCGAGCCCATCGGCACCACCAACTCTGAGTGGTACCGCGGTTATCCAACGCCCGCGCCCACCACGCTCATCGTGCTCGGACTTGGCGCGGAGGAAGCCAACTCGATCTTCACCGGCTGCCGGCTTGCCGGGCACAACGGCAATTCCGAAGGGGTGCGCAACGAAGAGAGCCAGTACCACCCCGACATCTTTGTCTGCGGCCCTCCGCGCAAACCGTGGGACGAATTGTGGAAGGAACATCGCGACTTCGGCTGAGGATATGCCTCTTTTCTTCGCTTGTTCACTCTTTCACTTCTTCACTGCTTTAATACAGCAGTACGGCCACGCGATACGAGGTAAACGCGCCGTCATCCTCTTGCGGCGGGCAACTGCCCACCGCAGCCTTGCGGTACTTTCCAGATTGGAGTCAACTCGTCAGCGCGCGTGGCAAGCGCGAAAGGTCGGGATCCTGCCAGCGAATCATCCATGCTGGGCGCGTCTCCGGATACTGAAGTAGATCGTCGTCGCTTTGGCAGGCCGACCGCGCAAGAGTTGTATCGGACAGAATCGACGCGCCGCCCGCGCGAACCAGCGCCGCAACGCGCGACTCTATTTGTGCGGGGCTCAGACTCTCAACCGCGGCACTGTAGTCGGCCACCGCATAGAACTCGCCGTGCTCGAACACCACGGCAATTCCCACATGGTCCACCTCCGGACTCAGCAGGTTTTC
Organism: uncultured Acidobacteriaceae bacterium; assembly: GCA_963762945.1. Lineage (GTDB taxonomy): Bacteria > Acidobacteriota > Terriglobia > Terriglobales > Acidobacteriaceae > Telmatobacter. The sequence goes on from CAVXOO010000077.1 coordinate 3,255, forward strand.
CCTGTGTCCCGGAGACTGCATCCACGCCTGGTGAACCTCGGCGGCCGACGGCGCCATTGCCACGTTCTCCTCAATCAGGCTGAAGCGCGCGCCTGCCTGCGATGCGCGCCCGGCTGGGTCGGGCTCTCCGCGATACTGATGTGAAATCGAACCTGCCGCGGCCATCTTACGGCAATGTTGCATCGCGGCCGCGGCGAGCGCCGGGTCCCACTTGAGGCTGGTCGCGCCGGCCTGCGCTCGCGCCTGGTTGCCCAGCGCAAAAATCTGCCCCACCGCCGCTCGCAAATCGGGTCCGCCGTAACCGGGCGAAGTTGCGCCGTACTGCGGATATTGCTGGTACTGCGCTCGCCCTTGCGTCGCCGTGGCCAGTGCCGCAACCACCCCAATCAGAGCCAGAGAAATCACTCTCATGGTCGATTCAACCCGGATTCGGTGCGGATGTCGCTCGATTCAGGCCTGGCGCGTGGTTTTTCACTTACCAAGGTACTCGGCCAGATTCGCGTCCGCATGGGCCGGCGGCCCCTGGCTGCAGTCGGTATCCTGTTGTTCGCGACTTTCGTTGTGTGCGGGTTGTCTGCGCCGTGGCTGGCTAGGCCCGCGCCGGATCTTCTCGCTTGCCATCCGTGTCTTTGAGGACCGGCTTGGGTTGGCCATTCCCGAAATCGTCACGCGGTCGGGTCCAGAGGAAAAGAATGAGGACTGGCAATCCGACGACGCTCGTAAGGAGGAAGAATCGTACCCAGCCAATCTTCTCCGACAATATCCCTCCCGAGGAGGCGACCACGGTGCGGCCAAGCAACGCAAGCGAGGAGAGCAGTGCATACTGAGTCGCCGTAAAAGCGGGCGAGCACAGACTGGAAAGATAGGTGATCAACGCGGTCCCGGCCATTCCCCCCGTGATGTTTTCGACAGTGACACACAAAGCGAGGTAGGCAATACGATGTCCTTCCACAGCCTGCAAAACGAAAAAAAGGTTCCCGATTGATTGCAAAATGCCACAAAGAATCAGCGAGCGGAGGATTCCGAACCGGGTCGTCACGACAGCGCCTAACAGAACCCCCGTCACAATCGAGAAAACTCCGAACACCTTCGAAACAGCGGCGATCTCAGGGAGCGAAAATCCCAGCGATATATAAAGCGGGGTTGACATCACTCCCGCCATTGCCTCGCCTAGCTTGTATCCGAAAATTGAGATCAAGATGACGGGCCAGAGCGGTCGATGCATGAAGTCGCGAAATGGGCCGATCACGGCGGTCGAAAACGCGTGGCGAATCGTATCCCATCCCGATCGCGCAGCATATGAGATTTCCGCGGAGACCCTCGGTTCGGGACTCAGCAAAAACACCAGGAGTCCAACACCGAGCAGCGCAGCCATGGTGGCATAGGCCGCCAGCCACCCTGCGTATGCCGCGATGAAAAGGCAGCCTGCGCCGGAAGCCAGCATGCCGATCCGGTAGCCGGCCTGAATCATGGCTGCTCCGGGAGCCTGCTGATCGCTATTCATACTCTCTACGCGCCAGGCATCGATCACAATATCCTGGCTCGCAGAGAGAAATGCGACAAGGACTGCCAAGGCGGCCATCAACGGCAAGTTATGCTTTGGATTGCACAATCCCAGCCCGAGAATTGCGCCGATCAGAAGGATCTGGATGGTGATTCCCCAACCGCGCCGTCGTCCCAATGGCAGCGGCGGAGGCACGCGATCTATCAGCGGCGACCACAGAAACTTGAATGCGTAGGGCGTGCCAACCAGCGCAAAGGTGCCGATCGCCGCGCGCTTCACGCCGGATGTCGCAAGCCACGCCGAAAGAGTTGAGTAAGTGAGCAGGAGCGGCAAGCCACTCGAGAATCCGAGTGCGAGCACCTGGAGCACGCGCGGCTGCGTATAGGCGGCGACCGCGTGCCTCCAGTTTTTTTCGGAGTGTCCCTCGCCGGTTTGGGAGTTTGCCTTCATCTCAATTTCCGGGCACACTGTTTCAGCCTCTGGCCTTAGCTTATGCTTCTTCAATAATCGATCGCTAAAAGCAATTCTAGAGGAGCGCTGGCCGTCGTGCGGGTCCAATGACCCACGCACTCGAAGACCTCCGGGGAATCTGTCATTCTGAAAGAGCCATGAAACTCGGCATCGTCAGCGACACCCACGGATTGTTGCGGCCTGAAGTTGCGCCTGCGCTGCGCGGCGTCAACCGCATTCTGCATCTTGGCGACGTAGGGAGACCTTCGGTCCTTAAAGCTTTGGAGGAGATTGCGCCGGTAACAGCGGTCCGCGGCAACACCGACCGCGAGGGCGCCTGCGCCAGGCTGCCAGAAACCGACGTCGTCCTCATCGAAGGTCACTATCTTTACATACTCCACGATTTGAAGACGCTGCACCTCGATCCCGCAGCAGCCAAATTCGCGGCGGTGCTGCACGGCCACACCCACGTGCCCAACTTCTATATGAAAAAGGGCGTGCTGTATTTCAATCCAGGCTCCTGCGGGCCGCGCCGTTTCGAACTGCCGGTGACGGTGGGGCTGCTTGAAATCACATCCACAAGAATCCACCCAGCGATCATTCCGCTTGACCTTTAACTGTGATAATGTTTCGCCATCATGAAAATTCAGTTGGCGGTGCTGGCTGTAGGTTACTTTGCGCTCCACTGTGTGGCGCAAACAGGGAGTCTATCCGAATGGCAAAAGTTGCTGAAGAACAACGACGCCAAGGCCGCCCGAGCGCTCTGTACGCCTTTTGAGAATTCGAGGGTGGTTGCTGAACAGGTGGAGGCCGAAAAATGCTTGGCCAACGTCGAGCTTTGGGGCGCCGACGCGGTGAGAATGGAGAAAAATGCCGAAGGAACGGTAGAGATTTACGACGAGTGGATTCCTGAAGCGGTTGATGCGGCTCTCGCTCATTTGAACCGCGGCCTACAGCTCGCGCCACAAGATTTGTCGATCCACCAAGGTCGTTTGCACGTGTTGGAGATTTCGCGCCGCTATAAGGAAATGGCCAAGGCGCTTGACGAAAGTTGCACCATTTATCACGGGAATGAGGTTCCCGATGTGTGGCTGGCCTACACGTCCGAGCTGAATGACCAGCAGCAGCACCAGGCCGCGCTCGATCTTACACTTATCCTCGACAAGCACTATCCCAACAATCCAAATATCCTGGGCAATATCGGCGCTTTTCTCGACATGATGATGCGAGATACGGAGGCAATTCCTTACCTACAAAAGGCTGTCGCGCTCGCGCCGAGCGACGCAATCAACACATGGGACCTCGGTCGCGCATACGATTACTCTGGGCAGATCGGGGAAGCAGATAGCTGGTATAAGAAATCGCTGCCTTTGATGACAGATCCGGAACAAAAGAAGCAGTCGCTCTGCCTTTACGGAGAGTTCGTCGAGAAGAAGCTGAAGGATCGCACGCGAGCCTGTGAGCTGCAAAGACAAAACTGCGAGGCAGAAAAGCAATCGGCCTGTGCAACAACGATTGCGCCATCCTCGCCGCAGTAGCTGTCGTGCATTTGAGGATCGTGGGCCTGGGCGCATCCAAGAAGCAACCGCAGATCCTTCGACTCATTTTGGCGCAACGCGCGCCAAAACTCGCTCAGGATGACAGCTTATTTGTGGTACAAACTTCAAACTCAGGACGCTCGGACTTTGTGGATCCTACTCTGCGAGCACTTCGATGCCGCTCACGGTCGCGTAGCCGTCCACGGGCACAAAACTCAGAAATAGTTTGCCCTGGGCGTTCGGCTCGAGATCGGTGAACTTGCGGATGATCACGTCTTTCTCGCGTGCCTCCCTGGCAAGATCGAAGTTCTCGAGAAGCGGCCTCCCATTGCAAAAGACGTTGAAGACGCGGGCCGCGGCCGATTTTGCTTCGCTCGCGGGAAGGGGGGACTGATCGGGATCGACACGGCGCGCCGCAAAGTAGAGGGTCAAAGAGTACTTCCCAGGAGGGACGGGGATGGCATAGGTGAAGTTGCCCCAACGTTCGGTTTCGAACAACTCGGGATCGTCCGTTCCGGTCACAGGAGTGCTGTAGGAGGCAATGCGGCCGCCTTGAAAGTATTCGTCAGGACTCCACCAGCGGCTATCGTCGGAGTAATACGGCGTCTGTCGCGGGAGAATCCGGATGGGCAGCGCGTGTCCGCGGAGTCCCGGCAGAATCTCAATCGCGGATACGATTGCGGGCTCGCCGTTGTCGCCGGAGAATTCAAGATGCAGATATCCGTCCGCGGCGGGAGCGATGTCGGGGAAGATCTTCACGTCGGCAGTGCTGCTTCCACCGGCATCGGCAACCACGTCGAATCCAGAGAGCAGGGTTTTGCCGTTGGCCCGGACCGTCATCATGCGTTTGCCTTCAGCGCCCGTGCCAGTCGACTCCGGATCGTAAACCGTCTCGGCAAAATGGAGGCGCAGCTCATAGACGCCTTGCTTCAAAGGGATGTCGTAGCGGAACGATTGGCCCTGGCGGCAGGTGCGATAAAATCCCTGATCCTGCGTGCGCCAGATGTGGAGCACGTCGCTCTTGACGGCCGTGCCGCCGGTAAACCATGCATCGGAGTTCCACAGCTTGCCGGCATGATCTCCTAGGCTACGGTTTGCGCCCGCGAGAATTCGGATCTCAGGGCCCGAGGGTGGGCCAAACTGAAAGCCGTTGGAGTAGACCGGCTGTGCATTATCTTTCGAAGCTGCGGTCTCGGCTCTCCTGAGTGTCACGCGCCAGGCATAACCCACTGCTAGACACACAACCACGGCTGCCACAGCTCCCCAAGGCCGGCGAAAGGCTTGCCGCACGGCATTTGCCCACCCATTTCCGGCGAGATTCCCGGGGCGGGGAAGATTCGTGGCCGAAGCCGCCAATTGCGGGCCGCCGTTGGGTTCGCGCACAACGGGCAAGAACCTGGGCACATATTGACCGACGGGAATCGTGATCTGGAGAGCGTGTCCGGTGCCCTCTCCGGCATAGTACTCGGCGAGGCGCTTGCGCAGGCGATTGGCTTCTACGCGGACGATGGAATCGGAGTCCTGATCGAATGACTCGCCGCGCTCGAAGACCTCGACACCGACCGAATACTCCTTGATCTGGGCCGCCTCTCCGGCAAAGAGCTTCTCGCAGAGATAGGTAAGCAGGTGCGCGAGCCGCGGCGCACGGGTGAACTCCGGCGAGGCAAGCACGGCGCGCAATTCTGCGCGTTGTGCATCGACTTCGGCGGAATGGATACTGGCTGCGGCCATATCGCGTTGCCTGTCCGTGGATTCGGATTGTTCAGGCGGTTCCACTATATCGTCAAAGAGCGGTTTGCAAATGCTGTAACGGTGTAATGCGCGGCCGGCAAGGGGTTGTAACGGCAGGTAACCCCCACCGATACCCGTCAAACCGCGGTTGGGTCGCCATGCAACGCATTTGGCAAATGTCTGTAAGAAAAGGGCTTCTTCGCCCGTGTGCGGCATTTAACCGCAACCGGACGCGGGGTAGCAGGTCTAGCGTTGCGAACTCGATCGGTTTGGCGCTTTACTGGATTCGAAATGGGCAGCGAATTGGTTGAGGCGGCGATGGACCGGCTGCTTGAGCCAAGATGCCCTACTGAAAGAGGAGGTTGAATCATGAAAACACTCGCAATGCTACTCGCAATGATGAGTCTAACTGCCGTCGCCGGGAGATGCACAGCGGCAGAACTCAACCCTGACCTTCGCGGCGCCGATGCCACGTCTCAAGCCGCCAGGTCCGCTGAACAGGCGGGCGACCTGGCGCGGCTTAATAAGGAATATGTGAAAGCTGCCGGCGACTACCAGCGAGCGTTGCGGTTCGACCCCCGCAACACTGAGCTCATGAACAAACTTGGGATCGTCGACCTTAAGCTGGACGACACACGGGGCGCGCGCAAGAGTTTCAACCTGGCCCTCAAATATAATGAGCGGGACGAGTTGGCGCTGAACAATCTTGGCGCCGTGGAATTGCTCCAGCGCAGATATAAGCAGGCCACCCATTATCTGAAGCAGGCCCTGGCGCTCGACGAGTCGAATGCGTCCGCGCACCTGAACCTCGCAGAGGCATGGATGGGAATGGGGCAAGTGGATCGCGCCATGACGGAATACTCGCGGGCGCTGGAACTGGACTCGGATATTCTGACCTCGTCGAACGACGGCGTCCTGGCGCAGGTGAGGACACCGGAACAGGAAGCTCGCATCGATTTCCTGATTGCGAAGGCCTACGCCCAGCGCGGCAATCTCGATGGCGCGCTGGATTATCTTGGGCGCGCCAAGGCCAGGCGCTATCCGAGTCTGGCAGAGGTCTACAGCGACAAGGAGTTTGCATCGCTGTGGAAGGATCCTCGCCTGGAGACGATCGTAAAGCGGTAGTGGTTTCCCCTTTTCTGCGTTTGTATGCTGCGCCTTCTCTGCAATTCGGAAGGCGCAGCTTTTTTGTCTGCCGCGGCCGGCTACAGCGTTTTCGATTCTGCTCTTAACAGAATGCATAGTGCCAAGTGGCTTTTTCCTCAAGAAAAAGCCGCCCTGCACGATTTCGGCGATGCCAACAAGTGAATCGAAAATGCTCTAGCGATAAATCTCAGGGATAAAGTTTTGCTCCTGGATGGGCGGCCGCACGTACTTCGATTTCATGATCGGCGGCAGCTTCAGCGGTTCGGGCGTCAGATCTTTATAAGGAATCAACGAAAGCAGGTGGTGGATCACGTTGAGCCGCGCCTTCTTTTTGTTTTCGGCATTCACCACGTACCACGGAACCTGCTTGGTGTCGGTCACCGCAAACATCTCGTCTTTGGCGCGCGAGTAGTCTGCCCAGTGCTTGCGTGATTCCAGATCCATGGGGCTTAGCTTCCAGCGCTTGGTGGGCGTATGCATGCGGTCCTGAAAGCGCCGCTCCTGCTCCTCGTCGCTCACGCTGAACCAGTACTTGATGAGGATGATGCCCGAGCGCACCAACATGCGTTCGAACTCCGGGCAGCTCTGCATAAACTCGAGGTATTCGCGCTCCGTGCAGAAGCCCATCACGCGCTCCACGCCCGCGCGGTTGTACCAACTGCGGTCGAAGAGCACCATCTCGCCGGCTGCGGGCAGGTGCGGCACGTAGCGCTGGAAGTACCACTGCGTCTTCTCGCGCTCTGTCGGCGTGCCCAGGGCCACAATGCGGCAGACGCGCGGATTGAGTGATTCGGCGATGCGCTTGATGGCTCCGCCCTTGCCAGCGGCGTCGCGGCCTTCACAGAGAACCACAACGCGCAGTCCCTCGTGCTTGATCCACTCCTGCAGCTTGACCAGCTCAATTTGCAGGCGGCTGAGCTCACGCTCGTATTTGCAGTCTTTTCCCAGGCTCATGGGAACCGCGTGGAGGAGGCCATTGCCGGAGTGGTGGCCGTTACCGTTGTGAAAGCCGTTGCCGTTCGCGTGTTTGTGATGCTTCTTCGTTTTCTCCGCCATGGTTTTCCTCCGCACTTTTCCGCCACCGCGCGCAACTCCGCGACCGGACGCACGATCAACAGAATTATCGGCAGAATCTCGCGCGACGTTATCTTTTGGCCCGGGTTTCGGTGTTTTCGATATCCGATTCTGCTTTTCCGTGCAACACCATTTCCGAATCAGGGTTCGCGGCGGCCCAGGGCCCGGCTCCTGAGGCTCGATTGCGTCCGCAATTCTCTATTTCAGACTGCTATTAATGATGTTGATGCCGTAATGAACGTGGTACGGCAATCGGGCGCATGAGCGCACGCGCGAGTTCAGCACGCAGATAATCAAAGGTGTGGCTGGGGAGAATCAACTTGCGCTCTTAGAGAGCTACGGCGCCTATCTTCGCGTGGAGAAGGGACTGCGCCCCCTCACCTGCGAAGCGTATCTGAGCGACCTGCGCATCTTTGCCGAGTTTCTCGAAGGCCGCAGCGCCCTGCTGCTCACGGCGTGCGAGGCCGATGTGGCGGGTTTGCTCGAACATCTGCGCAATCACGGCATCGATGCGCGCTCGTCGGCGCGAAAGCTCAGCTGCCTGCGCGGGTTTTTCAAGTGGCTGCTACTCGACCGGCGCATTCATCGCGATCCCACCGTCAACATCGAGTCGCCCAAGGCGTGGAAGGTGCTGCCCAAGTCGCTGGCCGAGGCGGAGGTGACGGAAATGCTGGAGCGGGCCGCGCTCGCGGCGTCGCATCCCCAGGCCAAAGCAACCGCGCTGCGCGATTGCGCCATTCTCGAGCTGCTCTACGCGGGCGGACTGCGCGTCTCCGAAGTCGTGTCGCTCACCACCGGCGACCTTGCTCTCGATGCCGGCCGCGTGCAAGTGCGCGGCAAAGGCGACAAGGAACGTATTGTCCCGCTGGGACGCTCCGCGCTCCAAGCTCTGGAAGTGTATTTGCGCGAGGGAAGGCCGCATCTCGAACGCATCAGCTCTTCACGCAGGGGCCGGGCGCGATTGTTTGCGCAGCGGCAAGAGCGGGCCTGGATGTTTCTCTCGCTGCGCGGCATGCCGCTCACGCGGCAATGGGTGT
>CAVXOO010000078.1:0-13511 GCA_963762945.1 uncultured Acidobacteriaceae bacterium
CAATTGCTCCAATGAGACTCCCAACCAGTCGGATATGATCGTCCAGTATGTTCGCGTCTACGCAGCAGCGTAAAAGACCAGGTAAGTGGATCAACTCGGCGCGTATACCTTTAGATAGCGCACCAGGAGCCGGGAACTTTGAGGCGTTTTGTCGGTGGGCCAGCCTCCACCGAGGCCCAGATCGATGACGGGATAAAAGGGTTGGTGCATAGTCTCCGGGGTCGGGGTGGTGAAGAGGATCTCTCCGTCGCAGGCGAACTTTATGACCTCGGGGGTCCAAAGCATGGCGAAGGTGTGAAAGCCATGGGTTAGGTCGCTCACCTTTGCCAGGTGCCGTGCGACGGTTTTCCCCGGGGGAGACCAGTCGTGCAGCGTGATGTTGATGTAGTTGGGAAATTGCATGTACGACTCCACCACATCGATCTCGGCGGCGGGCCGATGGCTGGTCAGGGCAGCTTGATTTAAGAGCCAGAAGGCGGGCCAGGTACCCGCCCCGGAAGGGAACTGGGCCTTCATCTCGAAATAGCCGTACTGCTGCGCAAAGCCGTGCCCATGGCGATCCACGGTGGCAAGCACACCCGAGAACCACTGGTTGTGGACCTTCCGTAAATCGATGGCGAGGCCCTGACTGGGAACGAGAGTGAAGGGCCGCTCCTCGGGCGGGGAGCTGAACGGCGCCATGTGCGTAAGCATGGAAGGATTCGATGTGTCATACATGCAGCATTGGATGGTTTGCGTAAACCATCGCGCTTTGGCTCCGTCTGTGTCGGAAATACTCAACGAGCTAAAGTCGTCCTCGAAGGTCAGGCGATAACCCGCGGGAACCTGCAGGCGGGAACCGGTATCCGTAGCGGAATCGGCGGCCTGGGCCGTAACGGCCGCGTGGTTGCTCATCCAGCGCTCTACGGGTGAGAATGCGCTCCATCCGGGCAATTGGCCGGCGAGAAAAATAGGAAGGACAGCGGCCGCAAACAAGATTGTGCCGATCGAGAGGAGCGCGTGTTTCCATTTGCGATTCGGTGCATTCATTGAACGCCTCGTGTTCCGGCCGTGTTGCCGTCAGGCAGCCGGGACGGCGGAGTGCGAAACCGCGAGCTGGGAGGGAACGGACAGAGTCAGCTCGGTGACCAGGCCGGTCTCCAGCACGGCTGCGAGGTGCTCACCCAGGCGCAGAGCCAGCGCGACAATCATCAGCGTGGGATTGGCGTGGCTGGCGGTGGGAAAGACCGAGCTGCCGGCGATGTAGAGGTTGCCGGTGCCAAAGACCAGGCCATCGCGGTCGACCACGCCGTTGTCCGCGGACGTGGCCATCCGCGTGGTTCCGATGGGATGCGCCATGGTTTGGAAGCGGGCATCCTCGGGCCGCGCCAGACGCACCCAATCTTCCAGGACGGGCCGGGGCATGCCGGCCCGATCCAAGGCGGCATCGAAGGCGCGCGCGATTTCGATCGCGGCCCGGCGCTCGGCCTCGGAGATGCGCCAATCGATCCGGGGCAGGGGCGTGCCGAAGGCATCCGTTTGGCTGGATAGAGCGATGCGGCTCTCCGGGTCCGGCTGCTGCTCGACAGCGACATCGAGGTTGACGTCACTGAGCCGGCGAGGCAACTGCTGACGCATCGCGGCGCGCCACAGCCCCTCGGCGATCTGGCCGGAGTGAAGCAACACGTGCCTGGCATGACGCCAGCGATTCTGCTCGAGAGGCAAGATCATCTTTCGCGCCTCTCGCCACACGTCATCGTCGGCAACGTGTTGCGTGGTCCATGCGGCTGCGTTGGGCAAGCGGCGCTCGCGCATGGCCTTTGGAGTCCAGGAGACGCCGCGCTGCAATGCAGCTTCCGGCCCGGCGCGGAGAATGCCGTAGGCGCGCTGAATCCTGGCGCTGGCGTAAGGCGGAAATACGCCGGCGGTTGCGCGCGGATGATCCATCAGAAATCGCCCCACCAGATCGTGGTGGTTGCCGATTCCTTCCGGTGCGCGGCTTTTCGAAACCAAGAGCAGCCTGGGGTTTTCGATTCCCCCTGCGCAGAGCACCACAAAGCGGCAGCGCACATCGTAGACGCGGCGCTGCGGCGTCAGGACGCGAAGAAACTCAATCCGCGTTCCATCACTGCCGGGAATCAATTCAGTGACGGTTGCGCTGGTGAGGATGCGCAGGTTGGGGGCTCGCAAATCGCGCAACATCGGTCCGAAGCGGACATAGTCGCCGCGCAGTCCCGGCGTCCGGCTGAACTGCCAATAGATGGGCCGCAGATCGCAATTCGCCAGATCGCGCAGTTCGCTGTCCAGAATGCCCTGGCGGAAGGCGATCTCCTCGTCGGTCCATAACGGAACATCGAGGATCTGGCTGGCGCGATCGAGGTGACAGCGCAGGTCGCTCGATGACAAGGGCCATCCTGAGTGAGGAACCCAATCCCGGGCTTGAAGATCGGCTTCGTCCAGGGTGCGGCAGCGGCCGGACCAGGTGTGCGAGGTGCCGCCGAGGATCCGGTTGCGGTCTGGAGTCGAGGTGAGAAAGGGCGTGGCGCTCGTGTCCTCCACGGCGTTCAATCCAGCGGCGAATTCGGTCTCTGTTTTTGGACCGCCGCTTTCGAGGATGAGAACCGACCAGGGCGATCGGGCCAGAGTCATGGCAAGAGAGGTCCCAGCCGGCCCCGATCCGACGATGCAAACATCGGCCGTCAGCGGGCCCGGGGGTTCGTCCCGGCTTAGGTCGCGTATTTCGATCTTCGCAGGCATGTTGTCTCTTGCCTTTCATTGAGGTTCATGGGGGAAATGCCAGGCGGCCATATTCTCATTTGACCCTACGAGCGTTGCGGCTCCGGGTTACCGCGATTGCTCGCTCTCCGCAGCCGGCTCGAAGATCAAACGGCAGTCGAGTCCCTCGGATCGATCGCGGAAGTAGCGTCTGCCGCAGAACCGGTGCGTCTCGCGGTACCCGTCGGCGCGCAGCAGAGCCAGGAGCCCGGGAGCGGTATATTCCATTCCGGGATTGGACAGCGGAACCCACTGTTCGAGCGCGGGCCGGTCGGGAATACTCATCTTCACGCTGACCACATCGGGCCGCCGGGCCATGGTTTCGCGTATCCAGTTGTCGGGATCGCGGCTCTTGCTGAAGGGCCAGTAGGCGGAGGTTTGGTTGAAGTACGGCGAATGCGGAAGGTAGGCATTCACCGTGACGGAGTCGTCGTCGAAGGCGGCCACCCGAGTTCCGGCAGGGAGGCTTTCAAGAAAGCGCGCGGTGGCTTCGCTGCTCGAGTAGGGGCCGCTCAGATCGCCGGCAATCGCATGCGCGCTCCAAAGTATCTGCGCCATCTCGATTCCAACCAGTAGGATGAGAGTCGCGCTCCAGACAAAACGCCGCAGCCCGGCGGCGGGAGTTTGCGCGGCCAGGCCCCAGAGGGCGCAAACCAGCGCAATCCATAACAGGCCCAGGTGGTGCGCTTCGCCGGCGACAAGCACATTCACGGCCTGCACGAACAACCAGGGCAGAAGCAGCTCCAAGCGGCGCGCGATGGCAAGACAAACGACAACAAGAAGAAAGAACACAACGCCGACCGCATTCGAGGTGGAAATCGGTACGGTGAGGGCGTTGAGAAACACCAGCAGATGCCGGACCACTTGCGGATTTGGATGCAGTCCGAAGATGCGTTCGGATTCGTCTCCGGCTAGAAGGTTGCGCACGCGCGCGGCCAGCCCTCTGTCGGGCGCGAGATTCGTTTGCGCCGCTGAGATGATTTCGGCGTGCGGTGCGGAGGCGACCTTCTGCGCCGCGTCGGCAGTGGAGCGCCGCAGCGCGGTCACAATCGGATTCGCCGTAGTGGACGAGCCGTCGGCGGTCGGGAAGGCCTGTGCGGCCCCCAGAACCAGAAAGAGAGAAAAGACGGCGGCGGCCGGGACCAGTTTGGTGAGCCGTCTGTCGCCGGCTTTACGTTGCCGGAGCCGGTCAACTCCATAAGCTACAGCCAGGCCCGCAGCCAGGGCGGCCATGTGAACCGAAGAATTTGCGCATAGGCCGGCAACGAGCGCGAAGAGCACGGGGCTCGACTGCTTCCGGCAATAAAGCACCATGAGAGTAAAGCCGAATAGCGGAGCCAACGAATAACTTCGCGCCACCACCGCAAATTGAAAGAGGAAGAAGTAGGTAAACGGCATCAGGAGAGCCGGAATATACGGCAGCGGATTCCATCGCAGCCAAACCACGGTGCCTGCCACGGCGGCCAGCGCGGCAAGTACGTGCATAGCCGCGAACGGCGCGCCGCACCTTGAAAGCATCCAGAGCAGAAGATGCCACAACCCCGGGCTGCCCTCGTAGTGCAGCCGGTGGATCAGCAGATCGGGGAGCGTAGAGTCTCTGGCGATCAACCACGCCTGGGCCTCGTCGAACCAGGAGATATGCGCGGCCGAGCAGCAGGCGACGACAACGCCGAAGAGCACGAGCGCAACCGCTTCGGGGAGTCCGAATCGCGGCGTCGTGCGCGCGGCAAAGAAGAGGCGTGCCAGGATCCCTGACTGGCCCGCACGCGCGCCGTCTTGTGTCTTCGATGGCTTGAACAAAGTTCGAGGCGATAAATATAGCCTTGAAGGGGTGGACTTTTTCTTGCGCCGTTGCCGGCTGGCTATCAGTTGCATCCTGCCTCCCTTCCGAGATCTACGGTTTTTGGCGCGAGCTTGCGCGCGCCAAAGCCACTGGCCACAAGAGCGGCGCGCGGCAGTTCGGGAATCCAGAATGGCTCTCGAACCGGAGCTGCCAGGGAACCTGCGGCGATGCGGCCGGCGACTGAATTGTTTTGTCTCAGACAAACTCCGAAGAAGAGCCAAAAGACCGGATAGACCGGTTCAGAGCCGGCAAGCACCATGGCGACAAAAATCAGAAAGAGGCCCAGGACAATCCCTGGAGAAGGCAATGCTCGCTCGCCGGGCTCCTGGGGCCGTGCTCCGCGCAACGAGGCGGCGAAAAGCGCGGCGACGGCAAAGACAAAGGAGAGCAAGCCAGGGACGCCGCTGCCGGCCAGCAAGGTGTACAACAGCCCGCGGGCGCGCGTGCTACCGAGTCCCGCGCCAAGGTAAGACGTCTCGCGTAGCGTGCGCAGCGCCTGTTCGTGGCTGTCCTGGCTTGCCTGGTACGAATCGGAGGTATTCTTGTCCATTACAACCAAATGCACGATCTTGACGCAGTTGGAGCGCAGCGACGGACTAAGCGTGAATGCCAACAGGCAGGCGAGAGCGCAGGAAAAACCTGTTGCCGCCCTTTTCATGCTCACGCACCGCTCTTGCCACAGTTGACGAGCCGCCAGGACAAGCCCACAGAAGAGTAAGACGGCAAGACAGAGGTAACCCGTAGTGGAGAGAGTCGCAAGAATTGCAGCGCCGACAAGGAACGCGGCGGCAAACCGCCCGGCCTTGAAGGGAAGGCGCAGAAAGTCCCAGACCAGGATGGCCAAACCGCCAATGAGCGATCCGGCCATATCGGAGGCCTCGGTAAATGTCGAGTTAAGACGCCACATTCCGCCGATGGTGTAAGCGTGATACACGGTGTGGGCGGCGCTGGAGTAGAGAATCGCATCGGGGAAGGGAATATGCAGTGCCGCATGGAGCAACTGATACACCGCGAAGAGAGCGGCCGTGATACATCCGCGAATGTACCAGGCGATGGCTTCCGGCAACTCCTGGGGATCGGAAACGACGGTGAGAAACAGGAGCAGCGCGGAGAGCAGCATGTAGCATAGCTGCGCTACGTTGGGCATTCCCCAGTTCAATGGAACCAGATCGGCCTGGTTCCTCACCAGGATGCCGGAGAAGAGGATGGGATTGATGAACGCGGAAAGCGTCTGCCAAACAAAGAAAGCCGCCAGCCCATGCGCGGCCATTCCGCTGATCGGCTCGGCGGGGCGAATCCGCTGCCTTCGCTGCAGGATGCGAACAGGCAGGCAGACTGCCAGCGAGAAGATCCATGGCGCGATTCCCATGGCGCCAAAATTGAGCGCGGAGGCGCCGTCGAAGATCGAGGTGAAGGCGACGATGGCGAGCAGATTCCCGCGCGTCCACCGCCAGAGAAGCAGGACGAGCAACAACAGCGGCAATGTCGATGCGGTGGGCATCAGCGTTTTCCCAAAGGCGATTCGGAGTTGATGCGTAGATTGCATGTCCCATGTAGCGCCGCTCTTTAGATCGGGGTCGCACAGCGGGGGCGAGCGTTTTTGCTCGCGGGGGACGGTTGAGCGGAGTCTCCAAGAAGCCGCTTTTGTTTCTTGGGGTGGTGGATCCGCGCTGCCTATTTACGGATAAGTTCAAAATCTCTCTGCGCGGCAGCACGCCCGGGTGTGAGCGTCACGATACGCTGCGGCTGCAGAGTGACCACCGCGACCGCCGGGCGAGAACGCCACCGTGCAGGAAATCCATGCAGGAAGGGCCGTTCCAGGCGTCTCCACCAGACGGCGGAGAGAGCAACCGAAAGAGAGACGAGCAAGAGGGAATAACTCCAAAACAGTACGGAGTTCAGCCGGGTTAAATCGCAGATGCGCATCAAAGCGCGGATGCCGAGAACGACCACCAGCGAGTGGACGAGGTAGATGCTATAGCTGATCCGCCCGAGCACTTGAGTTCCGGGCAGGGTAAGCAGCCCAAACCATGTGTTTCCCCTGGAGACGCAGAGAAAGGGCAGGAAGAGAAGCGAGCTTTCCAGCCAGCCATATCGCGCAGGCGTCACGAATAAAACCAAAACAACAAGAACGCAAGACAGTATCGATGCCGTCGCGCCCGTGAAGAGCCTTTTTTCCAGGCGATCTACCGGTTCCGTCGCGGCGGCAATGCCGAAGATAAAGGCGCAGCAAAACATCCTTGCATAATCGTGGAGGAAAGTGACCAGCATCGCGGCAACTCCGCTGACGGGCAATGCGGGCAGAAAGGCGTAGGCGCCGCAGGCCACGCCGAACAGGACAAATATCCGCCAGAAAGAACGCGCGAACCAGCCCAGGAGAGGGAGCGAAAGGTAGAAGCACCATTCCAGTCTCAAGGTCCACACTTGACCGAGCCAATAGCGCGCACCATCCAGAGCATTGATGTCGTGACCCGCGGCAACAAAGCTGAGCCAGGCCGCAATCTGTGAGGCTAAAGTGGATGCCGGCACGCGCAGAGAATTCGCGCTGGCCGCTGCAACCATCAGGAAGAACAGTGCACAAGCGGCCCAATACGCCGGTCCGAGGCGCGCCAGGCGATTCGAGACAAAGCGGAAGTATGCAATGCGGCGCCGTTGTCTCAGCTTTTGCCAAAAGAGAAATCCCGTGATGAGGAAGAAAAGCGTCACCGGCGCCACGCCCAATTGCTCGTAAAAGCGCGGCAATCCGGGATCGTGCACTCCGGTAATCGCCGCAGTTCGGAAGAAGAGGCAATGGGAAATCACTACGCTCACTGCAAGCAGCCCGCGCAAACCGTCGAGCGTTGTCACTCGCTCGGGCGCATCCGCCGCGGAGGTTGCACCGGGCACGCGGAATGGCCACATATTCGCCAGCTTGTTGCAGCCAAGGATCAGCAAGGCAAAGAGCAGAAAGCACCAGACCGGACTGTCGATACTCATCGCGTTCCTTTCTTGATCAGCCTGCGGTGAAAGTTGAGGGATTCCCGGAGCTTGCGGCACGAGTAAGCTCGCGCTCTTTCAAAACCAGGCATTCAATGCAGGTTGTGATGGATTGCGGGTTTGCGCTGCGATTGCCGAAGGCCCGTGCGGGTGCGGAGATTTCAGCCGGCAAGAACGCAGCCCTGTTCGTACTCGAGGATTCTGGTCTTTCTCTGGCTCATCCCCCAGGTGACGGACTCGGCAATCTGTTTGGCGCGCTGCTGGAAGGAATAGCGGATGCTCGCCGCCGCGGATAAACGATCGACGTGCGGCGCCAGGCGGGGAAAGCGGCGCAACGGCTCCTGGTAGGCGGCGCTGAAGCGGCATCCCCACGGCGCGAAGTTTCCTTGCCACGGCTTCGGGGCCGACATAAAGTGGTGCACTCGCGGTTGAACGCTTGGTTCCACGCCAACATTGCGCAGGAACGCAGGAAAGTTCCAACGCAGCGAGAGGCGCAGGCGATGCTCGCGGCCCACGATGTTGATTGCGTCCTGATCGGGGAAGCGCGAGGAGAAGCGATTCTGCCGGAACCACCGCCAGGCGGCCATTCCGATCGCATCCCAGCCATCGCGGTCGAATCGCAGCACGCCGCTGTTGAAATACTCCCGCGCCTGGTCCGGACCAAGCCCAAGGCTGGCGAGATGCGCCCGTAGGTTTTTCGCGAGCCGGTCCGGGCCATCGACGGCAAAAGCGGTCGGATCGTTGGCCGCCAGGAAGGCGCCGGCCGGAAGCTCGCAATCGAGCAGAGGCATCAGGCTTCCGGTGACCAGAATGTCGCTGTCGAGATAGAGAACCGATCTGTAGTGGCCGGGGAGCAGGCGATCCAGAAAGAGGCGCGCCATCATGGCGGAGCTGCCTTCGATCGCCTCCCACTGGAGGTTGAGAAAACGAATGCCGAAGTCTTGGCAGATCTCATCGAATTCCCGCTCTACTTCGCCCGTGGCGCCGAAGCAGAGAATCAGAATGTCGGCGGTGGCGGCAACAGTATGCGCGCGGGCCGAATGCGCGGCCACGACGGTGGGATAGAGATAGTGTGGATCGGTGGTGAAAACAACGCAGGAGTTAATCATGGGCCGTCCCTCCATGAAAGGTTGTCGCGGGGGGCACGGCCTCCCCAAAATGGCGCCGCACTTGCGTGCGATGCCTGGCGCGGAATACACGGCGATACCCGGCGGAGAGAAAAGCGATCAACATCGCCTCGATTCCCGGAGGACGGCGGTCCCACCGCCAGAGAGTAAGCAGCACGGTGAGATAAACCGCGAGCGCCAGCAACCCGGCCAGCGCGGTATGCAAGACCAGCGGCAGGACCATGGGCTGGACGGCCACACCGTGCTCCATCGCCAGCAGCAGAGTTGCCATGGCCGCGGCGGCCACGAAGGCTCGCCACGGCCGCAAGAGTTGGGTAGCGATGGGAATCCCGATCAGCGAGCGGACGCTCCACATGCAGTAGGCAACCGTGACGGTCTCGGAAACCATGCGGGCGAAGATCACGCCCATGAATCGGAAGTAGATGGCTCCGACGATGACCAGCGGCAGCTTGACGCAAATCTCGATCGTGTTTCGTTTGACAAAGATGCTGGTGCGGTCCAAAGACATCGCAAGGGGCCCGAGCGGAACCGCGAAGGCCGATGGAATAAGGCTGAGGGCAAGCCAGCGCAGCATGGGCGCCGCGGAAATCCACTTCTCTCCGAAGAGCAGGCGCACCAGCGGCTCGGCCAGAATGCTCTGCGCCAGCAAAATCGGCAAAGCGACGGTGACCATCGCCGCCGCGCTGCGCTGATAGCTCGACTGGAGCTGTCTATTGGCAAGGCGAAGCTGCGAGAATGCCGAATTCAGCGGCCGCAAGACGGGCCCGAAGAGCGCCATCAAGGGAATGTTGGACAAATCGTTAGAAGCGGTGAAAAAGCCCATCTCGGTGCGCGAGGTCAGCTTTCCGAGCAGGAATCTGTCGGCTTGCCAGTTGATGGCGCTGATGACCTGCGCGATGGTAATCCAGCCAAGGAACTCAGAGAAGTGCGGCATCGCGGCCAGTCCCAGCCGCGGTTTGTACGGGGCCAGAAAGTACGAAGAGAGAGAGCCTACCAAAGGTGAAGCGACCGTGCCCAGAACGATGGCCCAATAGCTATGAAAAGCCACGGCCATCCAAACTGCGACCACCAGCGCGGAGGACTTTCCGATGATCTCGGAATAAAAATCGCGCGAGAAATCCAGGCGTCTGGCGAAGTCCGCCAGGCGTGGGCTGGCCAATCCGCGCGCGGCGGGCGCCAGACTGAGCACGCAGCAGATGGCAACCAGGCGCGGGTCCCCGTAGAAGTGCGCAAAGGGCACGCTGATCGAACAGATCGCGACGCCCAGCAGAAGCCCGCGCAGGAGGCTAAGAGTGAACGCGGTATCGTAGTGTGCGCCGGCCAGGCTTGGAAGCCTGACGAGCGCCTGACTCACCGGCATTTCGAGTACGGCTTCCAACACAAAGACGATGCTCATGGCGATAGCCACCAGGCCGAAGTCTCGGGGCTGGAGGATGCGCGCCAGTACCAGCATGGAAACCAAATCGAGCACGCGCGAAAGCAGGCGCGCGCCGATCATCCACGCGCCTCCGGTGGCGGCCATGCGGCCCACTTCGATCTGGCTTTCGGAGGCTTCCGAATGTGTTGCGGTAACTTTCATCGGCGGGATGGCTCCTTGGATGGTGAGGGTTCCGGGGCGAGCGCTTTGCGGTAAACCTCTTCGTATCGCGCGAATAAGGTGCGGACATGAAATCGCTCGGAGCCGCGCGCGGATTCGGCTTTGAGCACCGCGCAGGCCACCGGGTCGCGCATCAGGCTGGCCAGGGCGCGGGCCATCGCGGCAGGGTCGTGCGGAGGAATCAGAATTCCCTTGGCGCCGAATTCGAGCATCTCGGGCGTACCGCCCACGGCCGTAGCCACAATGGCGCATCCGGCTCCGCGGGCCTCACCGATCACCAGGCTGCATGGATCGGCGTGCGAGGGGAGTACGAAAATATCGGCCTGCCGGAAGATCGCTTGGGGCGCGGGCACGAATCCGAGAAAGCAGACGGAGCCGGAAATACCCGAGCTTCGCGCAAGCGCCTCGAGCAGTTCGCGGTCCGGCCCCTCGCCCGCGATGTAGAGCCGCCAGTCCGAAAACTCGCCGGCGATCTCGATCCAGGCGCGAAGAAGGTCGTCGACGCCCTTTCTGCGATGCAGCCCGCAGACCGCCAGCACCGCCGGCGAGCGCAAAGCCGGCGCCACGGGGTTGACGAAAAACGACTCTCGCGGCGAACCCACCGGCGCGTTGAGAACCACATCCAGCGAGCGCGGCGAGTAGCCTTTCGCGATCAGGGCCTCGCGCTCGGCCTCGCTCACCGCGACCACGCGGCGGCCGAGGCGCATGAGACCGGAGTGGCGGTCGAAGGAGTTGTGAACGGTCGTCACCAGGGGAACGTGTTTAATTGCCGAAGCCATCCTGCCAAGGACAGCCGCGCCCATCATGTGCGCATGAATGATGTCGGGAGAAAAACGGTCCACGAAACGGAGAAAGCGCAATGAGGAGGAGATGGCGCTGAGCGGCCTTCTCTGCTCGATCTCGATGCGCAGATGACGGACGCCATAACGAGCCAGCATTTGCTCGAAAACGCCGCCTCCAGAAGCAACGGCCACATCGCATCCAGCCTCGGCCTGGACGCAAGCCAGATCGACGGCGACGTTCACATTGCCGTTCCCATGGCCGCAATGTTTGAGAACGTGGAGGATGCGGCCGATCCTGGGCCGGACGAATCCGGCGGGGCCGTCCGCGGTCAGAACGCCCGGCCCGAAACCGGCGGTGGGAAGCATTTCGCATGTATCCATCAGATGGTTCCTTGGGATGTATCCACTTGGTGGGGGGACGGCTTGGAGCTCATGCTTGAATCGCTTCTCGGCGAGACCGCTTCTGAGAACGGCGTTACTTGATGAGCAATTTGCCGGCGATCTTTTCGCAATTACCCAACAGGTTAGCACGCACCTTCTGAGAAAGCGACGGTCCGGAACGTGCGCATCAGAATGTAAAGGTCGAGCGCGAAAGACCAGTTGCGGACATAGTAGTCGTCGATCTCAACCCGGCGCGCGTAGGGGACATTATTTCTGCCGCTCACCTGCCAGAGCCCGGTGATGCCGGGAATGACGCGCCGGTATTGATGGAAGATGTTGCCGTACTTTTCGATCTCGTGAAGTGTGATCGGACGGGGCCCGACCAAGCTCATCTCTCCCATCAGGACATTCCACAACTGAGGAATCTCGTCGAGGCTGGTACGGCGCAGGAACCGCCCCACGGGAGTGATGCGCGGATCGCGGCGCAGCTTGTGTTCAGCCTCCCATTCTTTTTTGAGCTCCGGGTCCGCGGCCAGCTGCCGCTCCAATTCCGCATCGGCGTCGACGATCATGGTGCGGAACTTCCAGACGCGGAATCTCCGTTCATTGCGCCCGATGCGCCAGTGTCCATAAAAGATTGGCCCGCGCGAGCTGAGCCTTACGGCCAGGCACAGGACCAGAAACAGAGGTAGCAGCGGAACCATGAGCGCGATGCACACTGCCAGGTCGAAGAATCGTTTTGCCAATCGAGAGAACCTGCGCGAGAGCCTCTGTTCGACCTGGAGGGTCAACATTCCGCAGATGTCTTTGGCCGAGACGTGAAGGCTGGAGGTCCCGAACAGATCGGGAAGAATCAGCACACGGTGGAAGCCGTCGAGGTGACGCGTGAAGATACTGGCCAGCCGCGCCGAACCGGTGGAAGGCATGGCGATGATGGCGTAGCAATCGCAGTAGCGCTGCGAGAGCGGAGAGGCCTGGGCCAGCGTGCCCACAAAGACTTCGTCGCGCAAAGCGCAGGCGGCAGGTGAGGCCCAGGGGTCGTCCAACAGCAGCGCCACGGGTCGCAGGCCGAGCCGGGCGTGGCCCTTGAGCATGTGATACATCATGATCGCGTGATCGGGCTCGCCCATCACCACCGCTGGAATTCCCCACCAAGGCTGAACCGCGCAAACTCCGCGCACGGCGCGCCTGCAAGCGGGAACCAGGAGCACCGTCAGCAACCACGCCAGAAGAAACACAACGCGCGAGGAGAACAAGCCGTGACGCAGAAAGAAAGCTCCTCCCACAATGATTAACGAGACGATGCTGGCCGCGCGCAGAACCAGCCGGAATTCGTCGATGGGGCTGATGGCGATTCCGGGGTACAGTCCCACCATGGCAAAGACCAGGAAGAAGACAAGCAGGGCGGGCGCATAGACCAGCCAGTCGCCCGGCCGGAAGGCGCCGTGCATCAGGAAGCGCATAACCACCGCCAGCGTACCTGCCACGTCGCGCAGCTGCTCGAGATGGGCGAGCTCGATCTGCGCCAACGCGGCAACGTGCAGCATGTCGTCAAGGCCGGCCGCCACCTGCTCGCGCTCGTCGACGAAGTCCTCGAGATGTCGCGCGTCGAGGCCGGCGAAACGGCCGTCGTCCTCGACTCGGTCGCTGTCTCGGACGTCGTCCGAGACGCCGTTGACATGGTCGAACCGCTCGCGTCCTCAAACGGCGTCGAGGTCGTCGTCGAGCGGTCCGCGGGCGAGATCCACGCACTCGCCGACCGCCAGCGCCTGACCCAGGTGCTGCTCAACCTGCTGACCAACGCCATCAAGTACAACCGCCGCGGCGGGCACGCGCGCGTCACGGTCTCCCGCGAGCGCGGGCGGGTCTCGGTCGCGGTGACCGACGATGGCCGCGGCATCGCAATCGAGCTGCAGGCGCGTCTGTTCACGCCGTTTGACCGGCTCGGAGCCGAGTACACGCAGGTCACCGGGGCAGGGCTCGGGCTGGCCGCCTCGAAGGCCTTCGTCGAAGCGATGAACGGCTCGATCGAGGTGCGCAGCGCCGCCGGG
>CAVXOO010000079.1:0-7742 GCA_963762945.1 uncultured Acidobacteriaceae bacterium
TTCCGAAGACCACCGCGAGAACTATGAACGCGCTGGTGCGATTCGTGGGAGTTCCAGAGCGCAATTGGCGCGCCTGGCCGGGGATAAAATAGCGCGGTGCCTGGATTGAGCGCAGAGTTCCGATGGCGAAATTCAGGGCCACGACAAAGATCGTCCACAGCGCCGTGGAAACCTGCACCGAAGCCGGAATCGGCGTTCGCGAAAGAGTGCAAACGAATATCCAGGCAATGCCCACCTGGCAAACGATCAATGCCAGGCTCATAAGATTCTTGGCCACGACCACGTCGCGCATCCGAACCGGCGCGAGCAGATACAACTGCGCGCCGCGGCCGTCTGCGCCGAATACGTTGTAGAGCGAGCTAAGGCCGCCGAGAAGAGTGTAAGCAATCGCCATAGGAAGAAAATACTGCGAAGAAAAGTGGGAGATGCCCCGATTCATGCTGAAGATGACCACGAACAGCAGCGGCGTAAACATGCCGATCAATTGCGTGCTGTTGCTGCGCAATATCAGCCAGTCCTTGCGCAGGCACGCGGAAATCACAGGCGAGAGGATCGTGCCAGCCTCTGCGTTCGCGGATCGCGGCATGCTATCGAAGACGCGCCTCTTCAAGCGCGGGGCGGCAGACGCGCGCCGGCTGACGCCCTCGCTCAGGTACTCGCCTAGAAACTGCTTCTTGAGCCGGAGGGCAAATGCCACGGCAAACAGTGCGGCGCTCGCGAGCAACGCCGCGAGCTGGGCAAACGCCGCAACAGGATTCTTCGCGAGCAGAATCGCCTGCGCCGCAAATCCCGGTGGCAGCCAGTCGAGATACGATCCAGAGCTGTGCAGAACGCTCAACAGCCAGTTGCTTCGGGCGCCGTGCGCGTGCGCCGACGCCCGTTGCAGATTCAAGAACTGGAAACTGGCGAAAAACAAAGCCATCAATACGCTGAAGATTTCCCGGAAGCGGCGGTTGGCCAGCCAACGCTCCATCCACGCGCCGATCATGCGTGTAAGGTAGATGTTCATCACGGCGTAGACCGCCATCACCACCAGCGCAGGCAGCGCCAACGAAGCGTCGGCGGCACCGATTCCTATCGCAGCTGCCAGCAGGGCCAGGCAACCCACGATCGTGCTTGGCGTCAACACGCCCAGGAGCGAGCGCAACACAAAATATCGGCCGAAACGTAAAGGAAAGCGTACCAGCGTCGCCGGATCGAAGCTCTGAATGGTGGCAGCGACGCTGAAGCCGTTGACGCTCACGAACAGCCACAGCAACGTGATGCCGAGGAACAACGACGGGAGACTCTGCGGACGGTCTTCGGCGATGGCCAACCATGCGAAGTAGCCGCTGCCCACAACGGGGCCAACCACCATGAGCGCGAGAATGGACCAGACGACGATGCGCAAGAGAACGACAAAGACCAGGCCAACAATTTGCAGCTTGGTCTTCGGCTGCCTGCGGAATGCATTGTTTAAAAAAATGCGCCAGCGCAGCCACGCGACGGCCAATATCTGCGCGCTCGCCGGAATCGGCGGCAAGGAATCCGAGGCGCCTTCGCGTCCCGTCAGCTCAGCCATGAGAGTTCCTGCTCAGGCGCCGCCGCCGCCGGATTGCCTTCGCGCGCAGTGCCCACAATTTCGAGGAAGATCTCTTCGAGGCTGCGCCTTTCTGCGCCGGGTCCGCTTCCCCCTTGAACTGTACGCAGATCGTCGAGCGAGCCCTGCGCCACGAGTTGGCCGCGATGGATGATGGCAATGTGCGTACACAACCGCTCCACGATCTCCAGCACGTGGGAGGTGAGGAAGATGGTTGCTCCGCGCGCAATCATGCGCTGCAACATGGCTTTCAAAGTGCCCGCGGCCACCGCGTCCACGCCCTCGAACGGCTCGTCGAGAAACAGCACCTTCGGACCGTGAATGACAGCGGCTGCAAGTGCCAGCTTCTTCTGCATTCCGTGCGAGAAATCGGCGATCAACTTCTTCTCGTCATCGGCCAACTGCATAAAGTCGAGCAGCTCCCGCGTGCGATTCAGCGTAGTGGCGCGGTCCAGGCCATACATGCGCCCCACAAATTGCAGGTACTCGCCGGCGGTGAGGCGGCCGAAGAGCGCCATGCCTTCCGGAACCACGCCAATCTGCCGCTTGATCTCCGCGGAGTTGGCCTGCAATTCTTCGCCGAGAATCGAAATGGTGCCCGACGTCGGCGCCAGCAGGCCGGTCAACATCTTGATGGTGGTGGACTTGCCTGCTCCGTTGGGACCGAGAAATCCGAAGAACTGGCCCGCATCGACGCGCAGGTTCACATGGTCGACGGCGGTGAAATCGTCAAAGCGGCGAGTGAGCGCAATGGTATCAATGGCAGGAGTCGTCATGGCTGTCTACTTGAAACCACGATACACGCTGCCGGAGCCTTCTCAAAAAGGCTCGGCCACGCAGACGTCGGCGCTTGCCTCGACTCGCGCGCGTGTGGGTTTACAACGATGGTTCTTCGCGGCAACTTCACTGAAGAAGCAATCCATATCTTGGCTATTCTCTCTGTAGAGACGTTCGTTCTCATTCCTTCATCCCTCAGGAGGATCTCCGTATGGCGAAAACAGCGAAGAAAGTAGTTGCCGCACCCAAGGCTGCCGCAAAGTCCCGCAAGCCCGCAGCGAAAAAGGCAAAAGTCCTCACAATGAAGACTCCCATTTCGATTTCCCGTGAACAGGTGGCCGAAATGGCACATCGCCTCTGGCTGGAACGCGGCCGTGCGCACGGACACCACGAAGAGGACTGGTTCCGCGCCGAGCAACTGCTCCGCGGCAAAGCCTCTTAAGAGACTGCGCAGCAAAAAACAAGCGCCAGCCCGAGTTGGGCAGGCGCTTGAATAAAGATTGCACCGGATCGAGCCGGCTATTGCAGGTTCGTCATCAGGCTTTCGAGCGCCGACTTCGGAGGACGCGTCAACGATTCGGGCAGCGTGGATAAAGGCTCATCCACCATATTCAGTTGATCGATGAAGGTCGGCTTTTGCGTGTCGATGTAGAAAACGCCGGTGAGGACCTCGTCCTTTTCCTGCGCTTCCATCAGCGTACGCACCGCGTTGGCCTTGTTCGTGGGGTCGTAGTCTTCCAGCAGCTTGCGCAAGCGCAACTGCGAACCATCGTGCATCTCCACGTCGTAAACCTGGCCGGAATCGTAATCGACTTCGATCTCGTCGAAGCTGGCCACAAATCCAACCTCGTTGATCGGCTCGTCGTGGTCCTGCAGAAACTTGTAACTCTTGGTCGAGCCCTCGTGATCGTTGAAGGTAACGCAGGGACTGATCACGTCGAGCATTACGGTTCCCTTGTGCGCAATCGCCGCCTTCAGCATCGAGAGCAGTTGCTTCTTGTCGCCGGAGAACGATCGACCCACGAACGTTGCGCCTAACTGAATGGCGAGAGCGCAGGTGTCGATGGGCTGCAGATCGTTAATCACGCCCGTCTTCAGCTTGGAGCCGATGTCGGCGGTGGCGGAAAACTGTCCCTTGGTCAATCCATACACGCCGTTGTCCTCAATGATGTAGATCATCGGCAAGTTGCGGCGCAGCAGGTGCACAAATTGTCCCATTCCAATCGACGCCGTATCGCCGTCGCCGGAAACGCCCAGGGTCTTCATGGTGGTGTTGGCGAGGATGGCGCCGGTGGCCAGGCTGGGCATCCGCCCGTGCACGCCATTGAAGCTGAACGAGCGGCTCATGAAATACGCCGGGCTCTTCGACGAGCAGCCGATGCCACTCATCTTCATCACACGTTCCGGCTCCACGCCCATCTCGTACATGGCGTCAATAATACGCTCGGAGATCGCGTTGTGGCCGCAGCCGGCGCACAATGTCGATTTGCCGCCGCGATACTCCACGATCGGCAATCCAATTCGATTCAGCTTCGGGCCTGCGGCCCCTTGTGCAGTTGCGCTGGCCATTACAAGCCCTCCTTGGTTGCGAACTCTTCGGTAATGCTGCGCGCATCGATAGGCAAGCCGCCGTAGTGCAATATGCTGCGCAGCTTCACCACCTGTTCGGCGGGAAGATCCAGCTTCAGCAGGCTCGCCATCTGCGCGTCGCGATTTTGTTCCACCACGTACACGCGCTCGTGACTGGCCACAAAGTCGTGAATCTCGTGCGCGAACGGAAAAGCGCGAATGCGCATGTAGTCGGCGCTCAGGCCATGTTCGTTTTCGATCTGGTCCAGACTCTCGCGCAAAGCAAAGTCGGTCGATCCGTAGGCCAGGAACCCGATCTTCGATTTGCCGTTGCGGTACTCGACCGGCGCAGGAACCATGGTGCGAGCCTTCTCGAACTTTCGCGCCAGCCGCTCCATCACGACCTGGTACTCCTCCGGCTTCTCGGTGTAGCCAGCCGCGTCGTTGTGCCCCGAGCCGCGCGTAAAGTACGCCGCCTTGGGGTGGTTGGTCCCTGGAATCGTGCGCCATCCGATGGCGTCGCCATCCACGTCGCTATAGCGCGCGAATCCGCCCAGTTTTTCGAGTTCTTCGGCCGCCAGCACCTTGCCGCGATCCAGCGGCTTCTCGGGATATTGAAATGGTTCCGACATCCAGTTGTTCATGCCCAGGTCGAGATCGGTGAGCACAAAAATCGGCGTCTGCATGCGCTCCGCCAGGTCAAATGCCGCGTAGCCAAACTCAAAACACTCCTTCATGCTGCCCGGCAGCAGAACCGGATGCTTGGTGTCGCCGTGCGAAAGAAACGCCGCGGCCAGCAGATCGCTCTGTTGGGTGCGCGTGGGCATGCCCGTTGAAGGCCCAGTGCGTTGCACGTCGAAGATCACGCCGGGGATTTCGGTGTAATAACCGAGTCCGGAAAACTCCGCCATCAGCGAGATGCCCGGTCCCGAGGTCGAGGTCATCGATCGCGCGCCGGCCCAGCCTGCGCCCAGCACCATGCCAATCGCCGCCAGTTCGTTTCGGCCTGCACCACGGCAAAGGTGGCCTTACCCTCCGGCGTTACGCGGAATTTCTTCCGCGTAACGCCGGAGGGTAAGGCCACCTTTGCCGTGCACCAAACTGGCAGGGCATGGTGGGCGCCAGGCTGAGCCACGCGCGATGATGACCTGGGACCGGGCGTCTCGCTGATGGCGGAGTTTTCAACTCGGTTATTCACCGAAATCCCCAGCGGTCATCTTCAACATGCAACGCACTGGGCCTTGGAGCCATGCCCACGCGCAACAACGAGCCTGGCCGCAGCGTCTTTCGCACGGCGACCGGGTTCCTGCTCAGGACGGGTTTGAGTTTGGCTACGCGGCATTTGACCTGGCGGAGCAGTCAGAACGCGATTTCGTGCTCACCGACCTGGGCATGAACAAGCTTGGATGTCGGAACCATTTCAATATCCCGAGAAGCCACTGGGTGCACGAGCAAGGTGCTGGCGGCCGAAGAACTCGAAAAACTGGGCGGTTCCGCGCGCTATAGCAACGTGGATGGCGGAGACCATGGGATAGCAGCTAAGGGACCAAAGCCACCAAGGCAGCATATTTAGCTGGGGCACGACGACACAGCGGCTTGGCTACAGCCAAAAAAAAGGCCACCGGAGGATACCAGGTCATGTGATGGAGCAGCTCCACGCGCCGAAACCGAGAAGGCTCGCACCATGGCTACTGCGCCGGTCGAGTACCGCAACGGCAAATCGAAGGATCGGGTTCCTGGCCTACGGATCAACCAACTTTGTGCACGGAGACCTGGACCAGATCGAAAACGAACATGGCCTGAGCGCCGACTACAGTGCATCAGCACTTTTCGGCACAATTCATTTGTGGCAGTCGTGGGGGAGGCGGAGAAAAATCAGCAACACACAATAGCAAGACCTGCTGAAGCTGGATGAGGAAACCGAAAGTAGTAAAACTGCGCAGCATATTGCACTACGGCGGCTCTTGCCTATGCGAATACACAGCCAGATTTACCGAAGAGTTCAGGAACCAAGGAGGGCTTGTAATGGCCACAACGCAACTGCAGCAAGAAGACGGGGGCCCGAAGCTGAATCGAATTGGATTGCCGATCGTGGAGTACACGGCGGCAGCAATCAAAGCATCTGCTAGCCGGCTGCGGCCACAACCCAATCTGCGAGCGTATTCTTGACGCCATGTACGAGATGGGCGTGGAGCCGGAAACGTGTGATCAAGATGCGTGGCATCGGCTTTTCGTCGAAAAGCCCCAGCGTATTCATGAGCCGCTCGTTCAGCTTCAATGGCGTGCACGGGCGGTACCAAGCCTGGCCACCGGCCCATACCTCGCCAACACCGCCAAGAAAATCCTGGGCGTTTCCGGGGACGGCGATACGGCGTCGATTGGAATGGGACAATTTGTGCACCTGCTGCGCCGCAACTTGCCGATGATCTACATCATTGAGGACAACGGCGTGTATGGATGACCAAGGGACAGTTTTCCGCCACCGCCGACATCGGCTCCAAGCTGAAGACGGGCGAGATTAACGATCTGCAGCCCATCGACAGCTGCGCTCTCGCCATTCGGTTAGGCGCAACGTTCGTGGGACGATCGTTCTCCGGCGACAAGAAGCAACTGCTCTCGATGCTGAAGGCAGCGATTGCGCACAAGGGAACCGTAATGCTCGACGTGATTAGTCCCTGCGTTACCTTCAACGATCACGAGGGCTCGACCAAGAGTTACAAGTTTCTGCAGGACCACGACGAGCCGATCAACGAGGTTGGATTTGTGGCCAGCTTCGACGAGATCGAAGTCGATTACGATTCCGGCCAGGTTTACGACGTGGAGATGCACGATGGTTCGCAGTTGCGCTTGCGCAAGCTGCTGGAAGACTACGACCCCACGAACAAGGCCAACGCGGTGCGTACGCTGATGGAAGCGCAGGAAAAGGACGAGGTCCTCACCGGCGTCTTCTACATCGACACGCAAAAGCCGACCTTCATCGATCAACTGAATATGGTGGATGAGCCTTTATCCACGCTGCCCGAATCGTTGACGCGTCCTCCGAAGTCGGCGCTCGAAAGCCTGATGACGAACCTGCAATAGCCGGCTCGATCCGGTGCAATCTTTATTCAAGCGCCTGCCCAACTCGGGCTGGCGCTTGTTTTTTGCTGCGCAGTCTCTTAAGAGGCTTTGCCGCGGAGCAGTTGCTCGGCGCGGAACCAGTCCTCTTCGTGGTGTCCGTGCGCACGGCCGCGTTCCAGCCAGAGGCGATGTGCCATTTCGGCCACCTGTTCACGGGAAATCGAAATGGGAGTTTCATTGTGAGGACTTTTGCCTTTTTCGCTGCGGGCTTGCGGGACTTTGCGGCAGCCTTGGGTGCGGCAACTACTTTCTTCGCTGTTTTCGCCATACGGAGATCCTCCTGAGGGATGAAGGAATGAGAACGAACGTCTCTACAGAGAGAATAGCCAAGATATGGATTGCTTCTTCAGTGAAGTTGCCGCGAAGAACCATCGTTGTAAACCCACACGCGCGCGAGTCGAGGCAAGCGCCGACGTCTGCGTGGCCGAGCCTTTTTAGAAGGCTCCGGCAGCGTGTATCGTGGTTTCAAGTAGACAGCCATGACGACTCCTGCCATTGATACCATTGCGCTCACTCGCCGCTTTGACGATTTCACCGCCGTGAACCATGTGAACCTGCGCGTCGATGCGGGCCAGTTCTTCGGATTTCTCGGCCCCAACGGAGCAGGCAAGTCCACCACCATCAAAATGTTGACCGGCCTGCTGGCGCCGACGTCGGCACAATTTCGACTCTCGGCGAAGAATTGCAGGCCAACTCC
>CAVXOO010000080.1:0-5060 GCA_963762945.1 uncultured Acidobacteriaceae bacterium
TTTATTTGTGTCGCAACTTTAGGGATACGACACTAGAACAAAATCAGAATGAACGTGCCCTACAAAGAGTCTCAAGGGCGGCTTTTTCGGGGAAAAAGCCACTTGACACATCGCTTTCGGGGACAGCTATTCTGATTTGCTATAGCGTGCCAGCGCGATAACAGCGCGCAAGAATTCTGCGCAGATGCTGGACAGCGGGCAGCATTTGATCCTCACCGGTGTTGCCGAAGCCAAGAATCAGGCCCTGGCGCACCCGGTTGCCCGACCAGGAATGCGAGATGGGCCACAGCCACAGATTCTCTTGGGCAGCTCGCCTGGCCACCTCATGGTCGCTCAGAGAATCGGGCAGCATCACGGAGAGATGCATTCCCGCCTTCGCGCCGTGAACCTCCAGTGCATCGCCAAACTCCGCATGCAGGCTTTCGACCAGCGCGGTATACCTGGACTTATAGAGTGCGCGCATGCGGCGGATGTGCCGCGCAAATTGACCGGAGTTCATGAAATCGGTGAGCACTTCCTGGACAAGGTACGGGGGAAAGATGTCGGTGGCGACGCGGACCGATCGATAGATGTCCACGAGGTCGGGAGGAATGACTAAATAGCCGAGGCGCACGGAGGGAAAGAGGACTTTGCTGAAGGTTCCTATATAGATGACACGCCGCGCCGAATCGAGCCCCTGAAGAGACGGAATGGGCATGCCTTCAAAGCGAAACTCACTATCGTAATCGTCCTCAACGATCCAAGCGGAGGCTTTGCGCGCCCAATCGAGCAACTGCAGCCGCCGCGAGATGTTCATGGTGGCGCCCAGCGGGTAATTGTGCGAAGGGGTCACGAAGGCCGCGCGGGCGTTGCGGGAGAGTTTGACTCCGGCCTCGACATTCATGCCCTCCTCGTTGACAGGAACGGGCACCACTCGGCACCCCGCTCCCATCAGAACCGAGCGCGCGAGCGGGTAGCATGGGTTTTCGATCCATGCGCTATCGCCCGGATCGAGGAGAACGCGCACCGTAATATCCAGAGCCTGCTGCGATCCCGATACCACCATGATCTGTTCCGGTTCGCAGCGCACGGCACGCGCCGTCCTCAGGTAAGAGCAGATGGCGGCGCGCAGAGGCATCAGTCCGAGCGGGTCGATGGGCCGGATGGCGTGAATGCGGGGCGAGCGGCTATGGCGCGCCACCAGCTTTGACCAGCTCTCGAACGGGAATTGATCGAGCGCCGGTTGATGCACGCTGAATGCGCCCCAGCCGTTGCGCCAGGGAGCGTCCTCAAAGTGGGGATACTGCGCCGCGCGGCGCGAGGTCGGCCGTTCTCCCTGGAGCTCCTCGGCAGATTCCGCACCGCTTCCGTCCAGCCCACCGCTTCCCTCCAGATGGATGAGCGAACTCGACACGAACGTGCCCGCGCCCTTCCTGCTCACGACATAGCCTTCGACATGAAGCTGCGAATACGCATCGAGGACGGGGAAACGGGAGATATCCAACTCCGCGGCCAGAGCACGGCTTGACGGAACCTGCTGCCCCGGCCCCAGCTCGCCGCGCAGGATCGCGTTGCGAAATCCAACGTACACCTGGTGATGAAGAGGGGCTTCCCCATCCCTGTCGATGCGTATCACTGGAAGGATTCCAGAGGAAATCGTCGCCATAGAGAGAAGGACGGTGGTTATGCGTTTTTGTAAGCAGGCAGGTATCTTGAGACGCCACTACTTGGCACACAAATCCGCAACGCTGAAGATTTTTATTAGGCGCTTCCGCGACGCGCACAAAAAAAAGCGCGGGAGGGGGCTTCTAGACCCGCCTCCCGCTCAAGTTGAGAGCCTAACTAGAAGGTGTACTTCGCATCCAGTTCAATCACTCTGGCGTACGGCAACGCCGACCGGACAGTCATAAGACCGAAGGCGTTTGCGCCCGAGGAGCCTTGATTGAAAGTCGGTGTAATGGCCTTGGAGTTGAAGTCCATGTTGTAGCCGGTCGAGTAGTAGTTGCTGTTGGCGAAGGTCAGCAGTGAATGGTTGAGCCAGTCGAAGGCGCTCATGCGGATCTGGACTTGCTGGTTTTCGTGAACGCGGAAGCTCCTGTAAAGCGCCAGGTCGTTGTCGAAATACGGCGTCGTCCTCATGTAGGGATAGGCAAATCCGCCGTTTGCTGAAACCGAAGTCCCGCCACCGCTTAATGCCGGAGCACTGAAGCACTTTCCGTTCAGGATCTGGTGTGTGGCCAGACCGCTGGTCGGGTTACAGGTCAGCACCGGAAGAATCGCCAACCCCTGATTTCCATTGATTGTGGGGCCCTCGTCCGTGCCAAAGTACGACTTGGACGAGATGCCATTTGTAAGGCCGGTATCGGCCGCAAGGCTGCAGCCGCCCGGCGTGGAGCAGGATGCGCCACCGGTATCGGCCGGAAGGCCCGTGTACGAAATTCCCAGACCGAAGCTCGGCACTCCGTTGCCCAGCTCGGCAGGAACGTAGCCGCCAGCCTGCCAGGTGGAGATGCCGGAGACGGTCCAGCCGCTCCCCAACTGATTCAGGATGTTGTTGTCCAGATGGAGTGTGCCGCTGTTGATATGTGTAGGTGGAGTTGAAGACGAAGGGCCGGTCCTGAGCCGTCGGAGCGTAGTTCTCACCCTCACTATACGGGTTTTCCTGAAGAGTGGTGCCCAGCATCTTCGACCAGGATCCGTTGAGGTCGAACGTCAGCTTGCCCGTGCTCTTGATCCAAGAGACCTGGAGTCCGTTGTAGTTGGCATACGCGGTGTTCTCCTCCACGTAGGTGGAATTGGTGCCGTAGGCATAGCCGAACGGGTGCCAATCGGCAAGCGAGTTCCCTGTCGCAATAAAGGACGGAGAGCCGCTCGCGAGGTTGGTCGGGTTCTTTCCTACGTTTTCCGGGTTGGTGGAGATCTTGCCGGTCACCGGATCAGCCGTGAACAAAGCGCCGATCGGCATCTTGTTCTGATTGGCCATCTCGAGGAACTGACTGCCCTCGATGTCTTCGCCGTCATTCACCAACTGCGAGCTCTTGCTTCCTACGTAGGCGACTTCTAGCTGAGTGTGCCAGGGCAGCTTCTGGTCGACGGTCAGGTTGTAAGCCTGGGTCATGGGCTGGCCGTAGTTGCTCGCGTCCAGTCCGGTCTGCCCGCCCTGAACGCCGCAGGGCGGCGCCACGCCTCCAAGCGGGTTCGGGCAGCTGGCAACAGCCAGGCTGTGGATGTTTTGTAGTTGGATGTTGTGGCTTCCAGGCAAGCCATAGGCGGCGACATCGGCCGCGGTGCCCTGCGCCTCTCCGTTGGCGACGGTATTGACCTGGGTGACGAAGCGATACACGCCCCAGCCGCCGCGAACGATGGTGTTGCTATGCCCGAGCACATCGTAGGACATGCCAAAACGTGGATCGGCATAGGCAAAGCGGTTAGGTTGGCCGCTGAGCGGTACGCCGGCGTCGATTGCATGCCAGTAGTATCCGGGAGCGTATTTGCCCTGTTCGTAGTCCCCTTCCACACGGTTCGGGTAGAACACAGCCAATCCAACGTGATCGCGGTCGTACCAGTGACCAACATGCTCCACGCGAAGGCCCAGTTCCAGGGTTAGTCTCTTGCTGGCCTTGAAGGTGTCGTCCACAAATCCAGCCGTGTTCAGCTCGGCAACATCGCCGATGGGTGCTCCGTTGTTCTCGGTGTAACCGGACGCAATGCCCTGAATGAATTGCGCGGAGGCATTGTTCGGCGAGCCCTCGGTAATCCCGGTTGCTGCATCCGGATTCTGCCCGGCGGAAAAGCTGAGGAGTCCATCCAGGAAATAGCTGAACGAGCTCTGGAAGTTATCCGTGGTCTGCGTAAATCCGCCAATCTTGACCGTGTGCGTTCCCCATACCTTGGTGAGGGTGTCGCCGAATTGCGGGGCTTCCTTCTTGACGGCATATTTCCCCGGTGGGTTCTCGAAGATCGAAGCCTGCGAGAAGTCCGGGAAGGTTTCGTTTCCTCCGCTGTTATACGCGGGAATGTTCAGGGACCCGGCGTTAAAGGTTTTGCCGTAGGTGTAATCCAGCGTGGTCTTGTAGGCCGCGGAGGGATTCGGAGTTGTGAATGGATACTGGCCGAAAGCCCACGCGGCCAGGAAATCGTTGGTGGTTGTGGAGTTGAAGTTGTGCACGATGTGGCCGGCCAGAACCTTGCCGTAGTTCTTCTCCGTCACGCCGCCACCTGGGAACGGGATCGCATTGCCCGGCGTCCAATAAAGGTGCGCGCCGTTGCCCTGCGCCAAGCCCGCGCTGTATGCCTGCTCGTAGCTGCCGTAGATTTTGGTATTATCGCCAAACTGATAATCGGCACGCGCGCGCCAGATCCATCCATTGTCGACGTTCACGATGGGCTGGTAGTAGTTGTACCCGCCGGAGATTTTGGACGGATCCGCATTCGGAGTGGGCCAGATCTTGGCCAGTGCCGCCGCGCCGGGATCCAGAAACCCCGGCGCAAACTTCTGGCCGGCATCGATGTTATAGGTCACGGCGCTGGAGCCGGATCCGTAGACGTAGGTGCCGGTCGGCGTCAGGGTTGGCAGCGTCGATGTGCTGGCGCCGTTGGCAAGAATCGTCGTGCTAAGGTCGTTGCACCACGAACCGCCGGGATAACCGCCGGGAGCGGAGCCGGCCGTTTGCGGACCTGCACCGCCGTTCACTTGCTTACCGAGGAAAAAACCATTGGGGCAGAGATCGCTATTCTTCTGGCCCGCGGGCTTGCCCGAATCCGTTGCGTCGGCGATCGTGAAGTCGCCGGCCAGCATGCCCGCGGTGGGAACATACGACTCCAAGATGTTGGCGCTGCCCTGGTTCTGTAGCCACTTCTCGTAGCCGCCCCAGAACATCAGGTGCTTGTGCGTGCCTGGAACCGGACCGCCTGCGCTGCCGCCGGGGTAGTAGTAGTGTTGCGGCCCCAGCGCGGCGCCGTTGTGCTTCTGCTGCCAGCCGTTGGCATTCAGAACATTGTTGCGGGCGTTGAAGTAGCCTTCGCCGTGATACGCTGCGCCGCCCGATTTGCTGATGGTGCTGACCACCATTTTTTTTTTT
>CAVXOO010000081.1:0-7472 GCA_963762945.1 uncultured Acidobacteriaceae bacterium
GCCTGGATGGCTGCGAGCATGGAGAGAAACAGGTTGAGCAGGATAAACGGATAGGGATCCCAGGCCTTTCCCTGGAGCAAGATGTTGATCGCTGTGTAAATCAGCAGAACCACGGCGAACAAGATGATGAACGTCCACGATCCGCCAAACCCGGCGACGGCATCGGCGATGCGCTCTCCAGCGGTCTCTTGCTTTTCGATGATCTCGTTCGCATTGCGGGTGGCTCTTAGCCGCACCAACTGTTGCGCCGCATGAAGCTGATGACCGAGAGTTGTCAGCAGATCCATGCCCGCATGGGGTTTTCGCTCGATCAGCACCGTGATATCGCTTCGCGATACTTCGATGCAAGCGCACTCTTCAAGCGTAACCGCGCTTGTCTGATGCGGCGTCTGCTCCAACATTGAGGCGAAGCCGAAGAAATCGTTCTTCCCCGGCTCATCGACGATCACCTCCTGCTGGTCCTCGTCCACCGTGGTCACCTGCACCTTGCCCGAGACCAGCACGTAAGCTTGTACGGCCGGATCTCCGGCTTTGTAGATGCGCTCGCGCGGCGCAAACGTTCTTCATTTCCACTTGCGCGGTAAGGATTGCTATTTCGTCGTCGTCGAGCAGGGAAAACAATGGGATGCTCTTGAGTACTTCCGGGCTGCAAGTCATGGAGTTCTCCAGTGTGGGAGTCTTGATGCGGGTTATTTGGGGGCGGAAGCGCGGCGCAATGGGAAGTCGACTTCAAAGCCAATCTGCCCGCCAATTTTTGGGCTGGCAATGTGGCTGCCGCCCAGAAGAGCAAAGGTAAATGCAGTGCGGCTGTTGAACTGATACCAGCCTCCGGCAAGACCCTGGAGCTGGTCTTTTCCAAGGCCTTTGTTGTCCGCCACCGCGCCGTAAGCCTCCATGCCCAGGCTGAGGCGCGGGCTGCAGTCGTGCACCAGCGAGAGACCTCCGGTGTAAACGTGACCGCGGGTGTTCTGGGTGCCCAGAACGCCGGTGCTGGTGTTGCCGGCGAACAGGAATCCAAAATTGGCATTGAGCCGGGTCTTTTCCGTGAAGGGCTCCTGGGCGATTAAGTTGAGCCAGTAGTCGGTAAGCCCGGAACCGAGTTCCTGGCTTGTATCTCCGGTGGGAAATTCAATATACAGGCTTGCAGATAAAGCGGGGACGCTCAGGGGCCGATTCGATTTGCGAAAGTTCCATTTGACGCCCATGTCGGTATCGCCCGGTCCGTTGGAGGACTGCTTTCCCGCCGCGCGGAAGATGGCGAGATATGGCGCATCGAGATCGAGTTCGAGCCCGTGTGGCAATCCGTAGTTCACCTTGTAGTTGAAGGTGTTCTGGCGGAGGTCCGGGTACTCGGCGGATTGCAGGCCGTCAAATTCGTTGAAGAACTCGAAGTGCAGGGTGCCCTCGTCGGTCACGTCCGCATTGTCGGTATAGAAGGGCATCTGCGCCGCGACAGTTCCTGTGCCCCATAGGGCACAGCAGAGCAGAACCGTGAGCTGCATCGGAGAGCGCATACAGAGATATTCACACTTTAACTGCACAGCGCACATCGGGCCGATGAATGGAGTGTAAAACCGGTCGGTTTTGCGTCTGCGCCGTTGAGGGCGATGCGCACATTCAGGCCGGCGATCAGCCGCCAAGGCCGTACTTCAGCGAAAATGGCTGAATCGCCTATACTTGCATTCGATTGCGACGCGCACTCTTCGATCGCGCGAAGCGAGGGGCGACTACGATGCTGAGGGTCGGGCTCACGGGCGGGCTGGGCAGCGGCAAATCGACCGTGGCCGCAATGCTGCGCTCGCTTGGCGCCGAGGTCATCGAGGCCGACGCCCTCGGACGCGAGTTGATGGAGCCGGGCCAGCCAGTTTTTGCGGCGATTGTCGAGCGCTTCGGCCCTGATGTTGTTGGCTCCGACGGCCGGCTGAATCGCGCGCGCCTTGCCGATCTCGCCTTCCGTCACGAACGCCTTCAGGAACTGAACGCGATCGTGCATCCGCCGGTGATCGAGGCGCAGGCGCGGTGGATGGACGAGGTCTTCAAGCGCGATCCCGCGGCCGTCGCCGTTATCGAGTCGGCGCTGATCTTTGAAGTAGCCCGCGACGCCCAGGCCCGCGGCGACGAAATATTGATGGATTGGCGCCGGCGCATCGACCGCGTCGTCGTCGTGACCGCGCCCGACCGGTTGAAGATCGCCCGCTACGCCGCGCGCATCCAATCCTCAGGCGATGCCGCGGAGGACAGCCTGCAAGCTATCGAAGCCGATGCGCGCAATCGCCTTGCGCATCAGGTTCCGGATAGCAAGAAAATCTCCCAAGCCGATTACGTGCTTGATAATTCCGGCGATGTCGAATCTCTTCGCGACCAAGTCGAAGCGCTCTGGCCGCGGCTGCTTGAGGCGAGTCTTGCCGAGAGCAACAAATCCGGCCCGCCGTTGTCTCTACAATAAGAGGAACGGCCGGAGCTTCAATCGGTCAGGGCGAAGCTCCGAGGGAACGGCCCATCGCGTCCAGACGTACCTACTCCAAAGGGCTTCTCCATGCAATGGTTTTTTCACGGAAACAAGTTATGAAATTGAATCGCATTCTCCTCATTCTCGCAGTCCTGCTGGGCGCATTCTGGCTGGTGACTACGTATCTCCAGCCTATGCACTCCATGAGCCGCATTTTTCCGTTCGGCGGAGGATCGAGCGCCCCGCTCGAGATCACCGAGGCTCATGCCGCGCCTGCCTACGACGCCGAAGAGCAGAACAACATTGCCATCTACAAAAGAGTGCTGCCCTCGGTGGTCAACATCACCTCGACGGCGCTGGTCTTCGACTTCTTTTATGGCGCCGTGCCGCAGCAGGGGCAGGGTTCGGGCTTCATTCTCGACAAGACCGGCCACATTCTCACCAACTTTCACGTGGTGGCGGGCGCCAACCGCGGCATTGAGGTGCAGCTGAGCGACAAGCGAAAGTTCACGGCGCGCGTTGTGGGCACAGACCGCACGCACGACCTGGCGCTGTTGCAGATCGACGCGCCGAACCTGCAGCCGGTCACGCTGGCCGACTCCTCGCTGCTCAACGTGGGCCAAAAAGTCTTCGCCATCGGCAATCCTTTCGGACTGAGCGGCACCATGACGCGCGGCATCATCAGCGCCATCCGGCCGATCAAAAGCGCGAGCGGCGGAAAGATCGAAGACGCCATCCAGACCGATGCCGCCATCAATCCCGGCAACTCCGGAGGGCCGTTGCTTAACTCGAGCGGCGAGGTCATCGGCATCAACACCATGATTGCCTCGAACGGCGCCGACCAGAGTTCGGGCATCGGCTTTGCTATTCCCATCAACACGGCCAAGGCTGTGCTCTCCGATCTGACTCGCTACGGTCATCCCAATCGGCCCGAGCTGGGCATCGTCGATTTTCCCATCGGTCCCGATCTCGCGGAGCAGATGGGTCTCGGCGCAGATTCCGGCGTGCTGATCCAGCAAGTGCTGCCCGGCGGAGCGGCCGAGCGTGCGGGTTTGCACGGCGGCACTGAGCAGGCCTACGTGGGCAACACGCCCATCATGCTGGGCGGCGACCTGATCGTCGCCATCGATGGCCAGGAGGTTGAAGACACGCAGGACATTAACGCCATCATGGACAAGCACCAGCCAGGCGACACGGTGAGCGTGACGATTGTGCGCGGCCGGCGCAAGATGACGATCAAGCTGAAGCTGGGCGAGGCGAAGGGGACGAATACGTAATGTGTGCTCGATCGCTTAGGGAAGAAAAGAGGGCGGGCCGCTCGCCGCTAATTCGATTTCTTCTCACCCTCTGGAGGGAGAATGGCCGGCGTTGATTGCCCTTCGATTTGTTCAGGAACGGGCTCAGCTTGGGAAACGAGACTCTGTTCATGCCTAACAACTGTTAGAGCCATCGGTTTGCAAAGAATCTCTCGAACGATGAAATCTGTCAAGAAGTCTTGTGTTGGCGAAGTCCTAACCAATATTGCTGTATCCGATGTTAGGCAGATAGCATGTTCCCCTAGTTCGAGAAAGCCAGCATCCGAGGCGATCAAAGCAGCTTGAACGCAAAGGCTCATACTGCCGCCGAATATGCTTAGCGCGTTTCCGATAAGGGTCAGGTCTTGGCCCAAGATGCCATGATTTCGGTGGTTGGCCGCGATTGGATGAAAAGGCAGGTGTGCCCTTAGCACCGGCACTCTGTTCTCCTCAAGAAAGCCGAGGATTTCAGGACTCATTTCGATCCGTGCACCATCTTTGAATCGCTGACCATAAGGAAACGCGACCGCAATTACTTGGATATCTTTGAATTGTGGCTGGGGAAGATACTTCTCCACAGCGATCCGCGGTCCTTCTCCAATCCCTGTGAAGATTATGACGGTTCTCACGTCGCGCGCTGCCGCTACCTCAAACGCGATCCGAAGGCACTCCTCTAGATTCTCCTTCCCTTCATGGAAGAAGTATTCAATCGTTCCTGAGTATGAATTTGGCATTACTTCGTCACCGCAAATTGCATGATCCGATCAAAATCTTGGCGCGTACGCCGATGCTCCATCACGGCCTTGATGAACTGGAAAGGCTCCATGTCGGAAATACGCAGGTCTTGAACTCGTGACTGCCGTACATGATCCTCGCCATTGTAATGGAGATGTGGTCCCCTCCAGTCAACGTCTTGATCAACGCGAATCGTGGCCGGGAACTGATTGCTTGGGAGCGGGACTCCATTGTCGTCCTTGGCGGGATTGGTTGGTCCGTAGTGAAACGAAAAAGCCCTTCGACACCCATGGCCGCCCAGGCTGGAAGAGCGTCGAAACCAATTCTCCACAACGCGAAAGTAATAACCGTCCGCGAAGAGGACAGTCCACTCCATCTGCCAAGGCGGTTTATCTGGTACGACGGTTGGGGTTAAAAACGGGCCGATTTGCTCGCAACCCGGTTCCAAAGGCGTGTTGGCTACTTCCGCGGCCAGCCACGCCTCGTACTCGGAGAAGCGCATATCAAGCAGCCAAAAGCTCAGGCGTGTTCTCGCAATTCTTCAGCCGAGCCTGGCTGCCCGTCGGAAACGCGGCATAGAGCCTCTCAACGGTCGCCTCTTGCAGAGCATCGCGCTGCTCCCAGAGGTAGCGCCATTGCATTGCATCGTTTTCAGCAACTACCTTCTCACCGAACTCCTGGCGGAGAAACTCATCAGTCGTGATGTGATACCTGAACTCAAACGCTTCCATCTGACGGGCAACGCCTTCCAGAGTAGGCATACTACGTCTCTTGATCTGCATTTCCTTCTGATCTCCCTAAATTTCCTCGCAACTGCACGGTATATCAGAGGCATAGATCCTCTGACAAGAGCTTATTTGACGCTCAACTGTGCAGGCGGGTTGCACGATTCCCTAATCGGCAGGTTTCCAAAATCCGTTCAGTATTCTAATTATGCCTGCAATTCCCCAGTTTGTCATGGGAAATGCTTGGCAAACATCGGGCAAGTCTTTGCTTTTCTGGGGTTTGGGAAAGACCGTCGATCTCAATTTCCAATTCTTCGACATAAGGCTGAGCGGTCCCTGGTTCCTGCGCGCTCACTTTCGTGGCGAACCCGACCCCAACTTCGAGCCCGGGACCGTGATGCCATCAACTCACCTTTGGCTGGAGGGCAGCCCATGGCCGAGTCTCAGAAACCGGCGTAGATGGCCGTCTGCTCTGTCTGCGCAACTTGCATCCGCGCCAGAGAAACCGGCTCGTTGTAGTGTGCGGCTACGATCTCCGCGGCGCGATTGTTGTCTAGATACGGCCGCAGCATGGATAGCTTGACGCCGGTGGCAGCGGACATCTTTGTCACGGCAGCCTTGCTTGAAATTGACGCCACAAGCGCCAAAATCGTGTTTACGATGATAGCCACGGCCTGAAGCACCGACAGAGCGTGGGCCTGGCTGTGGGGATCGACAATCCTGGCCGCCTGCAGGAGCGCCGCGCTCACCTGCTGCTGAAAGGTGACGACCTGCGACTGCAACTGTTGCAATGCGCTGGCTGTGGGATTGGCCAGATAGGCCTTGGCCTGCGCCACGAGAAGGTTCGAGGCGGCATCGAAGCCGTTGGTTGCGGCGCTAAAGAGGGGCGCATCGGCCGGCGCCAGCAGCGACGCGGTCGAGTCCACCGTGGCGACCGCGCTTTCTAAAGTAGGCGTCCAGTTCACGATGTCCTCTGCTACGCTCACTCCCGAACAGCCCTGCAACCAGGGCAGCGGAAGCAGCAGGGCGATCAGCATCCACACGCCGAGCTTAACGCTGGTGGTCGGCGGGCCGTTTGGCGGGGTTGGCTGCTGGCTGGCTACTTTTGGATCTCTTGCCAGCAAGCCCAGCAGAGCCGTGGCCAATGCGGCTGCCAGTGAGACGACCGTGCCTGTTCCCGCCTTACCCAGCGAGATGCCCTGCTGCGACAGCACTCCAGCAATGCTCGTCACCGCAATCAGCACTCCCGCGGCCGAGGTCTTGGGTTGTTTCCAAATATTGCTAAAAAGATTCATGGTCAAGCTCCTTCGCGCCGCTTCGTTTTGCCGCGGCAGGCACGGTTCGTCGGTATATGCAGTTACGCCCATAGAGGCTTCCTACGCGGGCCGGCGTTCGACGCGGCACCGGCCCTGCGCATGGTGAAGGAGCGGCGCTCAAACCCGAATGTTGCCGTGGTTCCGGTCTTGGCATCCGGTGGAGAACCGCTCCACAGAAGCAGCGGAAGTTACCCGCGCAAGAAAGCCATCGTCGCTTCCCGCGAGCTTGCGCCGCGACGCCATCCTTGGCTGCGATTTAGCCCGTATCGCCTGCTCCATCGGAGAGGAGCAGACGATAGCTGGAGCCGCAGGGGGAGGGTCTATCCCATCGCCCGGCGCAATGTTTCCGCTGGTTGTCTGTTTGTGTTTAAGAGTAGGCGATTGGCGGCTAATTCTCGGCAAAGGGGCGCGAGGGACGGAATTCCTTAGAAATCAGGCAGTTACCGGCCGGTCTCCGGTCGCGCGGACTTGACAGGCGAATGGGGAGGGGTGAAGAGGTGAGTGGCTGCTCGGTGTTGGGGGCGGGTCCTGGGAAGACGCAAACGCGACCAAGAATGGGCAGGGAGGGGTGTTTTGAAGCCGAAAATCCGCCTCCTGGCTGCAAATTTGCACGTTTTCTTGCGTTTTTTTGACGCGATTTCGGGGGATGTTTGTTGAAAATAAAAGAGTTAATGTCTAAAATATACCCCAGGGGGGTATGAATTTTTTTTCTTTCTTTAATTTCCCCGTGGGCTCGCGATTTCAAGGGCCAATGCGCGCGTTCGGATCGAGCTCGAATGGAATGATTGTGGCACGGAGCGGGGAAATTTTCTGCAAGGACGGCAGAGAATTCCGGTGGTGTGGTTCAGGAAGGTTGCGGCGAGCGCAGCCGGGGGAGGGCTGACGGCCGCAGGAGGGGCGACGGTGGAGCTGGCGGTCAACGATCAGCGATTCGGCATCCCTCATCGGGGGA
>CAVXOO010000082.1:0-5557 GCA_963762945.1 uncultured Acidobacteriaceae bacterium
CGACGGGCCCCGGCGAGGGAGCAACTAGGCCCGCCGCCCCATCTTTTTCGCGGTTTCATCACGGAAGGGTGTGGGTAAACAAGGCGATGAGCCGAGTCTGAGATTTGTGAAAGACAACCGCAGATCCTTCGACTTCGTCCGCCGCGGCGGACTTCGCTCAGGATGACATTTTCATTGTGATGAGGACTTCTAACTCACCACGCTAGCAGCTAGGAACTGGCAGCTAGAAGCTGCTCCTCAAACTCTTCATTGAGCCACTTCGAGAAGGCGGCGAACTCCTCGTCGCGGCCGAGGA
The DNA here is from genome assembly GCA_963762945.1 of uncultured Acidobacteriaceae bacterium. Taxonomy (GTDB): domain Bacteria; phylum Acidobacteriota; class Terriglobia; order Terriglobales; family Acidobacteriaceae; genus Telmatobacter. The sequence continues at coordinate 296 of CAVXOO010000082.1, forward strand.
AGTCGCGGACCAGTTGTTTTGCTGGCTTCGAGCCGCCTTGTTCGAGCACGGTTTTGCGGTAGCGCTCGCCGGCGTTGCCGCCTAACAAATTTCCCGGGTCGAACTGCGCGAAGAAATCGAGAGCGATTACTTTGTCGAACATGTAGGTGTAGTAATTCGACGAGTAGCCGGTGAGATGTCCGAAGCTCGCGTACATTTTGTTGCCTTCGAGCCAGGTCCAGGGCTGAAAGCTCAGATACAACTCGCGCGTGATGGTGTCGGGATCGATGGCTGCCGCGTCGCGATCGTGCAGATCGAGCGAGAGGGTGGTGTAGTAGAGCTGCGTTCTGACCCAATCGGCGCGTCCGAATGCGCTCGATCGTTTCAGATTTTGGATTAGTTCTGAGGAAAGGGTAGAGCCCGTCTCGTAGTGCTTCGCGAAGGCCTGCAACAACTTTTCGTCGCGGAAGAACTCTTCGAGCATCTGCGAGGGTACCTCGATGAAATCGCCCTCGGTGGCAAAGCCGGAAAGGCCGACCCACTCGGTGTGGCCGCCGAGAATGGCGTGCATCAGGTGGCCGAACTCGTGAAAGAAAGTGACGACGTCGGAGTATTGCAGGAGTCCGGGGTCGCTTGCGTCGGGGTTGGGGAAGTTGCAGATCAGAGCGGCCTCAGGGAGCACGCGGCCACGCACGCCCGCGACCACCGGCGCGGCAGAGAACCACTTACTCTTGCCTTCGCGCGGGTGCATGTCGAGATAGAAGCGGCCGGCAAGACGCCCGTCTTCGAAGACGTCGTAGACCGAGACCGCGGGATGCCATGCCGGTGCGCTCGACGGGCGGAACTCGACTTTGAAGAGCTTGGCCGCGGTTTGAAGCACGCCCGCTTCAACTTGCGTGTAAGGGAAATAGGGGCGCACCGATTGCGAGTCGAAATCGTACTTCGTGCGGCGAAACTGCTCGTACCAGTAGCCGCGGCTCACAATGTCGATCTCGACAAGTTCGGGCTGGCGCTGGCGCGCGAAAGCGAGCACTTCGGCATGTTCGTGGCGCGCGCCTTCGCGGCTGGCTGCGTCGAGCCTGGCCAAAAATGTGCGCACGTTCGCCGCCGACTCCATCATCTGGTCGGCGGTGGCGAGATCGGCCCAACTGCGGAAGCCGAGGATGTTGGCAATCTCCTGCCGCGTGGCGAGGAGATTGAGTAACAGCTGCCGATTCTCGGGGAAGGCGCGCGTGTTGTAGGCGAGAAACATTCTCTGGCGCAGCTTGGCGCTCGAGGCAAAGGTCATGACCGGCATCATGTCGGGCGGATCGGTCGAGAGGGTTACGCGCCCCGAGCCCGCGTCCACTGGATGGCGCGCGATGTAATCGGCCGGCAAGCCATCGAGTTCATCGGGCGAGGCCTCGATGGTTTTTCCGCCTTCCTGGATATTGCGGCTGAAGGTAAGCGAAAGCTCCATCGCCTTGTCGTGCAGGGCGTGAAGGCGTTGGCGCGTGGCCTCGTCCTTGTCAACGCCGGAGAGGCGATAGCCGAGCAAGGTGCGCTCGACGTAATGTTTTGTCGCGGGGGTTGCACCGTCGAGATTGATGGCGGTGAGCGCGTCATACACTGCGCGATTGAGACTTAACGCGCTGGCGGCCATGGCCACGCGCTGGGCTTCAGTCTGGGCTTGATCGCGGACGGCTTTCTCTGTGGCCACGGAGTTGAGAAGTCCGGCCTGTGCTCCGGCCAGGTTCAACTGCTCGATGGCCGCGTCGTAGTGGCGGAGCGAGTTTTCCGGCGTGCGCGGGCCCTCGACGGAGAGCAATGCGGCCAATGCGGATTCGTGAGCGGCCAATCGCGCGCCGACCCATGCGGTGAGAGCTTCGGCCGACGTGGCTCCGGCGGATTCCCATACGTGAAGGTCCGAGGTTGCGGTGCCCAAAGAAGTTTCCGTAGACATTGCGGGGAGATCCTCCGAAACTCTAGGGTAACAAGGCGATGCGGAGTGGGCGAGAGGTTCTCGCAAGCGTGGAGACTGATGCAATGTCTCCGAATTCGCTGTTCTCTAATCGAACTCAGAGGCAGACCTTCCTTCAGCTACAGTGGTCCCAATCGGTGTCGGTGTAGAACAACGCCGTGTACCAATGGCTCTCAAGGCGGCGAATACGGTAGACGCCGCACGGAATCCCGGGAAATGAGCCGGGCGATTTGCTGCGGGCCGCCTTCAAAAGCGCGTCATTCGGATCGAAACAAGGTATGCGACATTATCCTCTCCTGCGAACCCCCAACCATCCCACTCGATGTGCCTCAAGTCTCCGTTTCTCGAATTCGGCTGAGCCAGAACCTTGGCCTTATACTGGTTTGCCGCGAAGGCCCAACGCCCCGCACTGCGCACCTCAAATGAATTCCTGAATAGAACCCATGTGACGATCCAAAACACAGGAAGCATCAGGAATACGGATAGACGAGGTGTTTCGTTGCTTCGCACGGCGATAATCAGGACGACGAGCGCAAAAACGAGACTCACGAGTGGGGCGACGGCAAAGACATAGAAAATCTGGAGGATGTCGAAACTGCCAAGAAATAGAAACGGAAGGGATGCGGTTGCTGCGAAAACCCCGGCATAGCATGGAAGCTGCCAGTTGAATTGGTCTTTCCCGGTGTTCTGTTCCATCTCGCACTCCTTAGGCGGATTTGCGCAGGGAATAGGCGTCGAGGCGCTTCTTGACGAGGAAGAGCACGCTGGGGCCGAAGCAGAGAAGCATCACGGCGATGCCCGTGACGATGCCGAAGCTGGTTACGATGGGCGCCGAACAGTCGTTTCTGCGCCGCACGATGATGTGGCAGGGAACCGCGATGAGCAGCTCCAGAACGCTGCCTTTGAGCAACCAGGAGATGGCGCGCGCGGTGACATTGGTGGAATTTCGGGAACTCAAGTAGAAGACAATGGTCCAAAGCGCCCAGAGGATTCCCCAAAGACCGAAGGGGCCCAAGAAGTCCAGGACGCTGTTTCCGGATGAGCCTGCCTGGATGGCGACGTCGGCGCAGAGGATGAGGGCGGAACTGAGAAGGCCGAAGAGCATCGACGAAACGATGACCGAAACCGCGATATGCGCGCGGGGCTTCAACCGTTTCTGCGAGGTGTCAACGGACAGGAAGAGCAGAACGGCCTGGCCGACGACAACGATGACGATGGGAACCCATACCAGCCACTGCTTCAACAGTTGGATGAGGTCGGCGGAAAAAATCTTTCTGAGGGAATCGGAAGAGCCGGCAAGGACGACTGCAGCCGGAACCAGGAGTCCGATGACAACCAAGGCGTAAAACACGCTGATGACGATGCCCCACTTGCGCATGGCACAGCCTTTCTTGCTTCGCATCCCATGATACGCCCCAGGTTACGCCGTTTCGTTCAGATAGATCTGAACGTAATCGAGGTAGTTCTGGGCGTATTCGCGGATAAGGTCGCGGTCTTTATCGGTGAGTTCGCGGCGGAGTTTGGCGGGGACGCCGGCCCAGAGGGTGCGCGGGGGGACGATGGTATTTTCGGGGACTACGGAACCGGCGGCGACGATGGAGCCCTCGCCGATGCGGCTGCTGTTGAGCACGCGGGCACCGATGCCGATGAGGCACATATCTTCAACCACGCAGCCGTGGACGGTGGCGTTGTGGCCGATGGTGACCCAGTCGCCGACGATGACGGGGTAGCGGTTGCGCTGGCCGTGGAGGACGCTGCAATCCTGCACATTGGAGCATGCGCCGAGGCGAATGGAGTTGACGTCGCCGCGGAGAACGGCGTTCATCCAGACCGAGGAGCGCTCGCCGAGGACGACGTCGCCGAGGATCTGCGCCGAGACGTCGATGTAGCAACTCGAGGGGATTTGGGGCGCATGGCCCTGGTAGGTTCGGATCATAAACGGCCCTGTGGCGACCTCTTTAGGAAGTTTAATTGCGGGCGGGGCGTTGTGGGGGTGGTTCAGGTGCAACGGAGGGCGGGGGATGGGAGGGCCGCCGCGGGGGTCCGGTTCGTGGAACTCAAGGAAAAGATTGATTTTGGTTCTCCAGCTCAAAGTCGGGTATCATCATAGGAGCCACAAAGGCGGGTTTGGGGGTGGTAAGTTTTGGCTGAGGTTCGCGTACAAGAAGGCGAACCGCTGGAAAATGCGCTGCGCCGGTTCAAGCGGAAGGTACAGACGGAGGACATTATCAAAGAAGTCAAGCGTCACTCCTATTATCTGAAGCCCGGTGAAAAGAAGCGCGTTAAGGCCGCACTGGCCCGCAAGCGGAATCGTAAAAAGGCTCGCAAAGAGCAGGATTGAACTCTTTACCCGCCGCGAGATGAGACCGTTCCCTGGGGACTTTCGAGAGAGAACGACGAAAGCCGCCCAACGAGCGAGAGAACAGGAACGGCACGGCGCGGCGGCGCACCAAACTGTAACGCTACCCCAGTTTCTGCCTGACGTAGCTTCCGCAGTTATGCGGCACACTTGACCGCCAAGGTCACGCCGTATGATGCAGAAACCCCCGCAGAGACCAGGGAAGCGCGAATGACCGCTCAACGCGTGGTGGGCGTGCGGGCTTTACGTCGTCCGGTGTGCCGGACATATTGTTGTTCCCGCATTTTTTTAGTGCGGTCCGGGCCCTTGTTGTGCAACAGGAAAGAGAACAGGGAACCGAGACCGGAAAGTTCCTAATCGAGCGAGTGCCGATTTCGGTGAAATTCCCTGCGAGGCAAGTTGGCCATGGAATTCGCCGATCGTGTTCTGAAATGTGTTGACTGCGGCGCCGAGTTTGTTTTCACGGCAGGTGAGCAGCTATTTTTTCACGATAAGCAGTTCAAAAACGACCCCAAACATTGCAAGCAGTGCAAGGCGAAACGGACCCGCGGCTCGCAACGGGTGAGGCCCGAGACGCGCACTACGTGCTCGGAATGCAGCGCGGAGACTACCGTGCCCTTTAAGCCGACGCAGGGCAGGCCAGTGCTTTGCCGCTCATGCTTCCAGAAACAGACGCAGCCGGTGGCCGCGCCAGTGCACGAGCAGAGCGCATCGCAGGATTGAGCACTCATACATTGCAGGACTGAAGAGCGGATGGCCCCTGAAGTACAAGGGGAAGCCGGTGCTGCGTTCGAGAGCGGCGCGTTGGGCGAAGTGACGCACGCACTGCGCGAAATTTTCCAGTTTCAGCTTATTTGTCCAGGTAAAGGATAAAGCGCCGGAGTGCCGTGCTGCTGATAGGCAATCAGAGCCAGACGGTTCGAGGCCGACTGAATTTGTCCGGACATGATCGGTGCAAGAAAGA
>CAVXOO010000083.1:0-4848 GCA_963762945.1 uncultured Acidobacteriaceae bacterium
GATCGACCTTGAGCTGTGTGCGCTCTTCGTAGCGCGAGACGGAGCCGCGGACTTTGACCACATCGCCGCGATCGAATTCTTTAGCGATGCGCGGATCGGCGAGCTCCCACACACGCGCCTCGATTTGGCCGGTCTTATCGCCGAGGGTCAGGTTCAGGTAGGCCTTGTTCTGCTTCGTGGTGCGCGTCTGTTTGCCCAAAACCAGGAAATAGCCGTCGAAGAGTTTTCCTTCGTCGAAGCCCATGAGATCGGAAACGTAGATGTCTTTCATTCTGCCGAAAGACTAACGCAAACGGCTCGAATGGCCAAGGAACTCCGCATGACCCATCCTTTTCGGCGTTTTTTAAGGCAGATTTCCAAAAGGCATAAAGTTAGAATTCTTCCCTCAGGGGCTAAAGCCCGCTTTTTTCTAACCTCTCGCGGCACGGCTGAAGCCGTGCCCTTTCAAAACCACACTCACCGATAAGAGACTTGCTTTAAGGGAAGGATCGGAGTCCAGCAGGCCCAAACTTCGGCGGGCCCGGAATCGTTTTCCGGGCCCGCGATGCAATCGGCTGTTTTTCCGCGCTATTGCTGTGGTGGAGGCTGCGGCGCTGGCTGCTGCGTGTTCGGGGCAGGCGCGGGTGCTCCCGGCACCTGTGGAATCGGCGTGGGCTGCAGGGGCGGCTTCGGCACGTCATTATTGTCGGTGTTCTTTTTTGGCTGGGCCATGCGCGTCTTCTCGGCTGTGGTCTGCGACGCCTTCTTTTTCTTCTTGCTTTCGGTGGTGGTTCCGTTCAGGCCCAAGGGCGCGGACTGCGTTTCCCGGTCTGCCACCTCGGCTGCGTCGGGGGGCGCAGGGGTGTTTGTGTTGCTCTGAGCGGGGGGCGTCTTCGGTTTCTTCTCCCGTGCGCGTTCGCTGAAGCGCCCCTTCCTGACGGGCGCGGTCGGCTCGAGCGGATTCGCCGGCTGTTCGGCATTCGAAGCTGTTTCCGTATTCGCAGGTGTCTCAGGCAGAGCGCCCGCATTCTCCGTGGGGGATCTGGTGGCGGCCGTGGGAAGAGTCTCGCGCGGCGCCTGTCCGTAGCGGATTTTCTCCCTCTTACCGGGCTTCTCCGCTTTTTGTTCTTGCTTTTTGCCCTTCTTGCTGGAAGCCGGTGTTGCCGCCGGTGCTGCTGCCGGGGTAGCGGCCGGCGCGCTTTCATCCGGCGCTTCCGTTGCAGATTTCTGCCGGAAGGGGTGCGTGTTCTCACGGAACCGCGTGCGCTCTTCCTTGGCTTTTTTCTTTGGTGCGGGCGGCACATAAGCGCTGAAGGCGATGCTGGAATGCAGCTCGGCGTAGGTCGCGGCCGAGTCTGTGTATCCCTGCTTGACCTGGATAAAGGACTCATTGCGCAACTTGTTCAGATAATCGCGAATCGCCGGCTCCATGCGGCTCGTGTAGTAGGCCTCCTCCACGTCCGGCAAAACTTCTTTGAAGGGCCGCGGGCCGCCCGTCGAATGCGCGACCACTTTCAGGACGATATAGCCCTGCTTGGTGAGGATGGGATCGGTGTACTGTCCGGATTGGAGGTCGAAGGTTTTGTCTTCGAGCAGCTTTCCCAGTTGGCCGCGTTTGTATTGGCCGAGGTCGCCGCCCTGGGCTGCCGTCGGACCGTCGCTGAAGCTTCGCGCCAGTTGCGCAAAGTCGCCGCCCGCGTGCAGCCGGGCCTCGACGTCGTCGGCCTTGGCCTTGGCCGCAGTCACCTTGGCGGGATCGTCGCCGCTGCCGGTAGAAATCAGAATCTCGCTCAGCCGCACACTCTCCTGCTGGGTGTACTCCTGCTTGTGTTCTTCGTAGTAGCGCTCGGCCTCGCCCGGAGTGATCTGGATGTGCTCGCCCACTTCCTGCCGCATCACTTCCTGGGTGACGATCTGATTGCGGATGTTGGCCTTGAAGTCCTCAAAGGAAACACCCTGCTCCCGCGCGGCCTTTTCCAGGTCCTCGATGGTTTCCAGGTTGTATTGCTTGCGAATCTCGTCCAGGCGCTTGACCAGATCCGTCTCGCCCGTGATGTTGAGCTCTTTGCCCTTGGAGAGCCAGAGCTGCTGGTCAATCAGGTTGCGCAGCAGGTCCCTGCGCGCTCCGGCCATCGCCTGCATCGACTCGCCGTGCTCGCGCCCTTCCGAGTTCAACTCGTCGAGGGCGCGGTTGTAATCCGACAGGGTGATGATCTGATCGTTGACGCGGGCAATAATGTCCTCGGCCACCATGCCGCCGTAGGGGCTGGCTGGCTCGTTAGCCTGGGCGCGCGCCAGAACGTTGCTGACGAGAAGCATCGTGCCAAGCACGAAGACCGCGTAAGTGCGGAAGGGTCTTGAAGTCATAATGTAGGCAACCGGCTGGGCGGCTGGCTCACAGTTTTCTGCCACCTGATACATAGACGCCATTGTAAATGGCTGGGCAGCAGGAACGCGATGCTCTGGGCCCCAGCCATTTCGCGCAATTTGCAAAAAGGATGGGAAACCAACCCAGCCCTGCCAAAACCGGCTGCTCCGCTCACCCCGCCGCCTTGGTCCGCGTCCAACAGCCCAGTGCTATACTTGAGCCCAGGACGGCTTTCAAGGGCGTTCCGCGAGCGATTTTGCATCTTCCAGGCCTTGCCGGTAATGGGCAAGGTCGATTTGTATGGAGCGAGCATCCTGCGAGCAATGGATTCGCTGCCTTTGGCCGATGCGAATTTGCACCGGCGCGTCTGCTGTCTGAAGGTTTGGTTTGTCTGAGGTTCGGAATGTCCAAGCTCCCCCGTGTCCGCCGTACGCTTTTCGCTCTGGCCGTTTTCTTCACCGTTTGCGCCGTTGCCGGCGCCATGCTGGAACGGCGCGTGGGCGCGCAGTCCTCGCAGGACGAGAGCCAGCTGCGCGACAGTCTGAAGACCTTCACGGACGTTTACGCGCTGGTGGAGGAGAACTACGCTGAGCCCTTGACCGGCGACAAGGCCGACGACGCCATCTACGACGGCGCCATCCCCGGCATGCTGCAGGTGCTCGATCCGCACTCGCACTTCTACGATCCCAAGTCCTACGCCCGCCTGCGCGAAGACCAGCGCGGCCATTACTACGGCGTGGGCATGATCATCCAGCAGCAGAACGATAACGGCAAGAATAAGGTTTTCGTGGTGACGCCGTACGAGGACACGCCCTCGTTCCGCGCCGGCATTCATCCCGGCGACCAGATCGTCGAAGTGGATAACAAATCCACCGACGGCTGGACCTCCGATCAGGTGGCCAAGGCGCTGAAGGGCCCCAAGGGCACGGCGGTCGAAGTCACGATGCAGCGCTACGGCCAGCCCAAGCCGCTGGTCTTCAACCTGATTCGCGACGAGATTCCGCACCCTTCCATCGATCTCAAGTTTGAGATTCGTCCCGGCATCGGCTACATCCACCTCACGCAGTTCCAGGAGACGACCGGCGATGAGATGGAAGCGGCCATCGACAGCTTTGGCAATCTGAAGGGTCTGGTGCTCGATTTGCGCGAGAACCCAGGCGGACTGCTGAACCAGGCGGTGGACGTCTGCGACCACCTGCTGGCCAAGGGCCAGACCATCGTTACGCAGCGCGGCCGCGCTTACCCCGACGTCAACTACTCCGCCACGCACGGCAACGGCGGCAAAACTTTCCCGATTGTCGTTCTCGTCAATCGCGACACGGCTTCGGCCGCCGAGATCGTCTCCGGCGCGTTGCAGGATCACGACCGCGCGCTGATTGTGGGCGAGACCACCTTCGGCAAAGGCCTGGTGCAAACCGTCTACAACTTAAGCGAGAATACCGGTCTGGCGCTCACCACTTATCACTACTACACGCCGTCCGGCCGCCTGATTCAGCGCAACTACGCAGGTGTATCGCTCTACGACTATTACAACCACGCCGGCGCTCTTGCGCCGAACGCTTCCAATCCCGAAGTGAAGCTGACCGATTCCGGCCGCACCGTGTACGGCGGCGGAGGCATCACGCCCGATGAGAAGATCGAGATGCCCAAGACCAACCGCTTCCAGGACGAGCTCACTTACAAGGATGTCTTCTTCCACTTTGCGCCGGTCTACGTGGCGACGCACACCGTGGACAAGGACTTCCAGGTGGACAACGCGGTGATGGCGGAGTTCAAGAAGTTTCTCACCAGCCAGAGCGTCGACTTTACCGACGCCGACATCAACGGCGTCTCGGACTGGATCAAGGCGCGCATCAAGAAGGACATCGTGACCATCCAGTTTGGCCAGCTGAACGGATTGCGCGTGATCGCCGATTGGGATCCGGAGATCCAGAAGGCGCTTACGTTTATGCCCGAGGCGCAATCGCTCGAAGACACCGCCCACAAGGTGCTGGCGGAAAAAGCCCAGGCGCGGGACGCGCAGCCGCAGGGCACTGCCACACAGCCTTGACGCGTGATTAGTTCAGGTAAGCAAAGAGGCCATCCCACGGGATGGCCTCTTTGCTGCGTTAATGCGCGGTCCTGAATCGGAGGTTTACTGTGACGGTGCACGAGCAGGCGACGTAGACACGCCTCCCGCAGTCGGCCGTGGAGCCGCTCGGTGAACCACACACCGGGACCGCCGCCTACTTCGGCGCGTACAACTGAACTTGGTTCCGCCGGGCGCCGAATAGGCGTTGCCCTGCACCAGCAGCTTTTCGGCACAGAGCTTTGTCGCCGTAGAGATTGGCCGGATCGACGGCCTTGTCGGTGCTCAAACCGAGCACCTTCTTGATGCTGCAATCCATCGCCGCGTCGATGATGTTCCGAGCCCCTTCGACGTTGGTCTTTACTGCTTCGCTTGGGTTGTACTTGCAGGCCGGAACCTGCTTCAAGGCGGAGCAAGACCTAACGTCGAGGCC
>CAVXOO010000084.1:0-6302 GCA_963762945.1 uncultured Acidobacteriaceae bacterium
AGCATTATCTCGTTCTCGTCTCGCTCGACGGCTTCCGCTGGGACTACGCAAAGCGCGACAACGCCACGCATCTGCTTGCCATCGGCAGAGCGGGAGTGTCGGCGCCCGAGGGCATGATTCCCGCCTATCCCTCGCTCACCTTTCCCAACCATTACACCCTCGTTACCGGCCTCTACCCCGAGCATCACGGCATCGTGGCCAACAGTTTTCTCGATCCCGCGCGCGGCGCGCGTTACTCGATGTACGATCCCAAAACCGTCAGTGACGGATCGTGGTACGGTGGCGTCCCACTGTGGAGTCTCGCGGAGCGCCACGGCATGCGCACGGCCTGCCTTTTGTGGGTAGGCTGCGAAGCCAAGATCGCCGGCTTCCGGCCCTCCTACTACGCGGTCTTCGACAGCAAAACCCAGGCCACGCCCCAGGCCGAGCAGGCGCGCATCGACGACACCGTCGCGCTTCTTCACCTCGCCGCCGCCGATCGCCCGCACTTCATCGCCATTTATTTTTCCTCGCCCGACCACGAGGGCCACCAGTTCGGCCCCGACGCGCGCGAGACGCGTGCCGCGGCGCTCCGCATGGACACACTGGTTGGAAAACTCCGCGATGCCCTTCGCTCGACCCGCCTGCCCATCGATCTGGTTGTCGTCAGCGATCACGGCATGGTGAAATCCGAAGGCCCATGGATCGATATCTACCAGTTTGCGGACCTCGCAGGTTTCGATTCTGTCGGCAACCTGCTCTACGGAAAGTCCGAGGAGGATCGCGCGCGCCTCTACAACCAGCTCAAACACGCAACGTCGCAATTCATCGTCTATCGCCTCAAAGACGTGCCGGCCAGCCTCAATTACAACCAGAATCCGCGCGAAGGCGATCCGGTGGTCGTGGCTACGGGACCCTATGCCATTCGCGCCCACGCACCGCCCGCCGGCGAGCAAGACCACCCGCCAACCATCGGCATGCACGGCTTCGATCCTCATCTTCTGCCGGAGATGAAGGCCAGCTTCTTCGCCGTGGGTCCGGATCTGCGCCAGGGAAAAACCGTCGCGCCGTTTGATAACGTAAATCTGTATCCATGGATTGCGCATCTGCTCGGCCTCACTCCGGAAAAGAACGACGGTAGCCTGAATATTCTCGCCGGCACCTTGCGCGACGACGGCGCAACACCGGATAAATAGAAGGGAAATCGACAAACCATGAGCGTAGTTCTGGGAATCGACGGCGGTGGCACCCATACGCGGGCCGAAATCTCCGCCGATGGCAAAATTGTGGGCAGAGCGCAAAGCGGATCGATTAAGCGGCTGCGTGTCGGCGTCGAAGCAGCCGATGCGAACCTGCGCGCGGTGCTCGAAGATGTATTTGAGCAATCGGGCGTGAAAGACATCGATGCGGCCTGTTGCGGCATCGCCAGCCCCACCATGCCCGGCGTCAAGGAGTGGGTCACGGCGGTCTTCAACGATTTCGGTGTGGACCAATCCGAGGTTGTCGGCGACGATGTGATCGCGCTCGATGCCGCCTTCGAGAGAGGGCCGGGAATCCTGCAGATCGCCGGCACCGGCTCGAATTGCATTGGCCGCGCCGCGGACGGCAGCCGTGAATCCGCCGGCGGATGGAGCTCGCGTCTGGGCGACGAAGGCTCCGGCTACTGGATCGGCGTCAACTCCATTCGCCGCGCGCTGCACGCCCACGATCGCGATGAGCCCTGCCAGATCATTCCTGCAGTGATGAAGGTTTGGGGCACGAAGGATATGGACGAGTTCATCAATGTCGGCGATGGCACCCCAGCCCCGGATTTTGCCGCGCTCGCGCCGGTCATCAACGAGCTGGCCGAGGCTGGCGACAAGGTCGCAGTGGCGGTCCTCGAACAGGCCGCAATCGATCTCGTGGCATTCGTGCTTCTGGTGCGTTTGAAGCTCCGCCGCAAGCACGGCATTCCGGGCGAAGTTCCCGTAGCCGAATTCCCCGTAGCTTGGACCGGAAGCGTGATCGCCAAAACTGAATTGGTGCGCAACCGTTTCTTCGCCGGCCTGCACGCCGCCGCGCCCGATATGCTGGTTGCAACAGAAGAAGTCGTCGCTCTCAAAGGCGCAATCTGGCGCGCCCAGCGCATGGCAAAAGCGGCTCGTTAAGCGCCGCCCGCTCCGACCTTGTCCCCTCGTTCCCTTGGTCCCTTGTTCCCTGCCTCACCGGTACTTCCGCAGCACGCCCAGCACGCGTCCCTGAATGGCGCACTGCGCCGCCGGCACATAAATCGGCTCCATCTCAACGTTCGCGGGCTGCAGCCGCACCACCGCGCCCTCCGGGAAAAATCGCTTGAGCGTCGTCTCCGTGCCGTGCACCAGCGCCACCACGATTTCGCCCTGGCGCGCCGTGCGGGTCCGCTCCACAAGCACGTAGTCGCCGTTAATAATGTGCTCGTCGCGCATGGAGTCGCCGCGCACCTCGAGGGCGAAGACATCGCGATTGCCGACCACGTCGTGCAACGAAATCGTCTCGGGGGTCTCCATCGCCTCCACGGGCATGCCCGCGGCAATGCGCCCGGCCAGCGGCAGCTTCAGGCTGGAGCGCGTGCGCGAGCCCGGCGGCAGCACGTCGATCGACCGGCTGCGGTTGTGCACCCGGTCCAGCAAGCCCTTCTTTTCGAGATTGGTAATGTGCTTGTGCACCGTCGCCAAACTCTTCAGGCTCATGCCCCGCGCAATCTCTTCAAACGAAGGCGAATAGCCATTGCGGCTCACAAACGCCTCAAGAAAATCCAGAATTTCCTTTTGTCTGCGTGTAACGGCCATGGGCGCATTATAGCGAATAAAAAGCGAATCGCAACCCATCTTTTTTGCCCAGGGTTACTTTCTATGCACATTTGGGAAATCTGCTCAGGATCCGACCCGAATCGTTACCCAAGCACGCGTACCCAGGCCATGCGCGCCAAGCCGGCAAACAGGATCGCAATCTTTTCTGCTGTCGGCACGCTGGCGCGGCGCGTGAAAACGTCGTAATCCGCGTCTTCGATGCGCCTAAGCAACGCATGGTAAATGGAAACCAGCACCCACAGCGCAGGCCGGCTCTCGCGATCGATAAGCGGCAGCAGTTCATCGGCTGAGCGGTAAAACTCCTCGGCGCGGCCGGCAATCGAAACCAGCAATGCGCTCTCGGCCGCCGTGGGTGCCGCGGACGGCGCGCGATGGAGCAAAGATTCGAGTGCAACTCCGTGCGCGGCCAGGTCTGCAAGCGGCAGATAAACGCGATTGCGCGCGGCATCTTCGCTCACGTCGCGCAAAATATTGGTGAGCTGGAAGGCAATGCCGGTTTCCTCGGCCAGTTTCTCGGCGCGCTCGCCGCTGTAGCCGAAGATGCGGATGCACACCAGCCCCACCACCGACGCCACCAGATAGCAATAACGATAAAGATCGTCAAACGTCGCGTAGGTATCGGGCGTGCCCGTTGCCGCGCGATCAAGATCCATCGCAACGCCCTCGACCAGCTCGTCAAGCAACTGCAGCGGAATAGCAAAGCGCTCCGTGGCATCGCGCACGGCCAGAAAAACCGGGTCTGCGGTCGCCGCGCCGCCTGCGGCTTCATGCCACGCGGCCAGCCATGCATCGAGCTTGCGCCGGCGCTCCTCGCGCGACAGGCTCTCGTCGTCGGCAAGATCGTCGGCCTGGCGCATGAAAGCGTAAATCGCGCAAATGGCATTGCGCCGCTCGGCGGGCAGCGCCACAAAAGCATAATAGAAATTCTTCGCTTCGCGTTTGGCAATCGCCCGGCACGCCGCGTAGGCGCGAGTCAATTCTTCAGACGTTGCCGCCGGCATCAAGCAGCCTTCCTTCTTCCGACGCGCAAGAACGGCAGCGCTTTGCCGCCCATCGCGCGCAATGCCAACGCAAACTTGGTTCGCTTCGAGATCGCCGGCCGCGCGCTCAGCACGTCGTAGTCGCAGCGCTCGATGGCGCGCAGAATCTCAAGCCCTCCGCGGCTGAAGAGATCGAGATCGAGCGCCAGATCCCGATTCACGCGCCCGATCAGCGGCAGCCCGCGCTCGAACATGCCGCGCGCAAAATCCACCTCGTGGCCGAGCAGCGCGCGAAACTCCGGCGTGGCCTCGCCGCGCGCAATCGTCTCATCGCTCACGCCAAACCGTCGCATCTCGTCCTGAGGCAAATAGACGCGGTCCTTCTGGAAGTCCACGCGCACATCCTGCCAGAAGTTGGCCAGTTGCAGAGCTGAACAGGTCGCGTCGGAAAGCCGGAAGTTTTCTTCACTAACTTCGCCGCAAGCGTAGAGCACCAGGCGGCCCACGGGATTGGCCGAGTAGCGGCAGTAGCCCAGAACCTCGTCTATATTGGCGTAGCGCGTAACCGTTTGATCCTGGCGGAAAGCCACCAGCAGATCGGCAAACGGCTCTTTGGGAATCTGGCAAAAGCGAATTGTTTCGGCCAGCGCGACAAAAACGGGATGACGCGCGCGCCCCTCGTAGCAGGCGTCAAGTTCGCGGCCCCACAGATCGAGAAGCGCGAGCGCCACGGCGCGGTCGCCCACTTCGTCGCCCAGATCGTCCGAGATGCGGCAATAAGCGTAGATGGCGTGAAAGTGCGGCCGCAGCGCCTTGGGCAAAAACCATGTGGCCACATGGAAGTTTTCGTAGTGCGTCTCCGCCAGCCGACGGCAATACGCGAGAGCCTCTTCGAGCGTGGGCGCGACCTCGGGAATGCGATAGCTGGCCGGCAGCGCAGCCCATCCTCGGGCAAGCAGTTCGTCGGTCGTCGGCTGGGCGGTTGCAGTCATGGGACCATGGGCCTCATCGATATTATTTCACTGGTTGAAGGGAGGGCACAGGGATGGTAGCGGGTGGTAGTGTCCTAATTTGAAATCCACAGGCTCAACCTCCGATTGTGGCGATTGGATTGCATGGCGGGAGAAAACTGATTTTGTAGCCTTAACGCGACTGATGGCGTATAAATCTTTGCCATGAGCGAACAAGAAAAAGCAAATCAAAGCGCTGGCGCTTTTGGAAGCAGAAGAGGCGAAGTCGGAACTGGCGCTCCTCCGTGCAAAGGCCGATCAATGGATAGCTTTCCATGAGGTTGTCACCAAGGCGTTAGGCCATTTCAAGAGGGGACTTGCGACTCTAGTCATTGACCCCGAAAGCAAAACCGAACGTTGGAATCTAGAGCAGATCGCGCCGTCGTTTGGCGAAGCGATGAACATCGCGGCAATTCTTCGGTTGGACGACGATCTCAAAGCAGCCTACAACCGAGTAGAGAACGCGAATTCGAAGGAAAAGGAAACTGGATTCAGTTAGGTTTTTTGGAGCCTTCTCACTTCGTCCTCCAAATCGTCGATTCTCTTAAGCAGGGACTTTTCAACTCGATCTATGCCTCTCTCCGAGTTGAAGAATCCAAAAATAAGTAGCACGGCCAACCCCAAGAACGAAAGCCAATTCACTGTTTTGCTCCTGTCTCAATAGCGGTACTTAAAGGCTCGTATCCACTCCGATGCGGTTTGGTTGCTAGACTTCGCGGCCTTCCCAATCGCGATCCGCTCGTCTGGCGTTACCCGAACGCGCAACATGACAGCTTTAGCATTCCCCTTTGGGAGGCGTGGCCGTCCCGGTTTAGGCTTCTTCGATTGGCTCGACAGCGGCATTGGCCCTCATCTCCTTCAACTCTTGCATGATGGCTACCCGGACTGCGGTTATGGGTGATATTGCCGGGGGAACGTGGAGAACGGTAACACTTCTCTTCGGAATGTCGGGATCGTCTGTTGCATGGGTCCATGCATAGGCGGTATTGGCCTTGGGATGGCCGTGCAGGTCGAAAACTTCGACAATACCTTCCCAAACCGTTTGACCATTGAAAACCTCTTTCACTGGTACGCTCTGCCGGTGGGTGGACTCGACACCGTGCAGATTGCGGATTACATCCTTCAACTCGTCTATGTAGGCCATGCCGTCGCCTCCACCAAATCCCCAACGCTCCAGAATGTAGACTCCACGCCAGCCGCCATTGCCGGGGTACATCTTAGGGTATTGTGCCGCTTCACAAAGTTGTAATAAGCGAAGTGGAGCGCAACTGCCGCCTCAAAATTCTCCCGCTTTTTGCTGAAAGCCAAGGTAAGACGAGTCAACCGGCGCATATGCAGCCGAGTAGTAGCGTTCAACCGCTCGACGTAGCTGGTAGAGATCAGGTCCATGTCGGGGCGTCCTGCAATCACCTTCTTTTCGGAGGACACGAATTCCGGTTGACTGTAGCGGCGCTGGCCCTCCGTGGACTCATGGCCATAAGTCTTGATGATTTGGCCGTAATCGG
>CAVXOO010000085.1:0-3387 GCA_963762945.1 uncultured Acidobacteriaceae bacterium
GTAACAAGCATTATTCACCACCGGGATTTAGAGTCTGCTGCGCCGAGTAGAACTTGTCCCCGTTGTGAAGTGTGTACTCAGTGCCATCGTTGCGAATCAATTCATCATCGCCGTGGCCGTGGGTCTCCCGGAACAGGTCATAGCCGGGCTTGACCGCACCAAGCACGTACAGAGCGGCCCCAGTCGTAAGGCCTCGGCGATTTCTTGTGCTGCTTGTCGATGATGATGTTCACTTCCGTAATGACCGTGTGCGCCATATTCCTCCTCCAATCTCCTATTGGCCTCGGGGGGCCTTATAGGATAAACTCATCCTGCTACAGGAAGTGTAGCGTCAATAAAACTGAATGTCAACGCCAAAAGGACGTATTAATCCTATTACAGGAAAGGACGAGATGACAGATATTTACAAGCACATTGGGGACAAAATCCGCCAGTTGCGAACGACCTTCGGAAGAAAGGGAATCAGTCAGGAAGACCTCGCCGCCAAGATGGGCACCACTGCCAACACAATCTCAAGATGGGAAACGGCGACATACAAGCCGTCCGTCATGGAGCTCGAGAAAATGGGGCGCTTCTTCGGGGTGCCAATCACCGCGTTCTTCCCTCAGACTGGAGTGACTCCCCAGGTAAACGCGCTCCTTAGTGCAACCGGCGACCTCAACGAAGATGACATGGAAGAGGTCACCCGATATGCGCAGTTCAGGAAGATGCGGGCTGAATTGAAGAAGTCCAAGCGCCGAGATTGACCATGTACGCGAATCGAACCCAGTATTACGAGGCAATGAAACGTCTCGCCGATGAGAAGCGGGAGAGGTATTGCCTTGCAACAGCGAAACTCGGTCTCCAAAAGATGCGTGAAATTTATAAGGCCGAGGGCATCACCATTGATTTGTGGAACGAGTCGGCACGAATTCGCGCTATTTACATGTGCGACGGCGGTGACCCGTCGGTACTCGTGAACCGCAACTTGCCAGATGTGCCTCGGCTATTCGCGATGGCCCACGAATTGAAACACCATTACTGCGACCAGAATGCTCTAAAGAATGGTCAGATTCGGTGTGGCGACTACAATGCCAATGAGGTTATTGAGAAGGCAGCGGAGGTTTTCGCTGCCGAGTTCGTCTACCCTGAGCAGGAGTTCTTGGACCTAATGGAGTCCATGGGAGTAGAGCGCGGGGATGTCACACCGGAAGTAATTGTCGCGATAAAGCGCACCTGCGGTGCCCCGGTCAGCTACACATTCATCAGAAAAAGGCTCGAATGGTTTGAGTACATCGAAAAGGAAGCGTTCGCAAAGGTTCAGTTCCAGAACTTGGAAGAACAGATTCATGGCGTGCCTTTTTATCGCCAGCCGTGGTTCAGAGCGCGTCGGAAGAAACACACGTAAGCACGGGCAACCCCGTGCCGACGAACCCGCAAATGGCTCACGCACATGTTAGCTGGGTTAAGGTCATTCAAGGCGCGGAGGAGTGTTGGGACTGTTAGCGCCGCTCAACCGATTTGGCCACACCTTCCCGAGGAACTGAACGATGCTAACCACATCATTATTAAGCTCCATCGCCGAGCACTTGATGAGCGCCGGTGAGGTCGAGGTTGAGGGCAAGCGGCTCGCTTCCTCACGAGAAAGGGCAGCGCCTATGTCAGGCTGGGACTATCCACTCGTTCCAATCGTCATGCCGAGCCAATTCCTGCCTTCGCACAACTCCTTCAGAGCGGCGAGAACTGTGTTGGCGCGAGCGGTGAGAAAGTCATCGTAGTCCTTTGATAGCTTTGCCGCTCGGGCATCGGCATCCGTGATGGCGGCGTACCCACCAGCGTTCAGCGCATCGAAAGGCACGGCATGTGTCGCCAAGCGAGTGCGTATTTCTGGCTCGCCAAGAGCAGACTGGAGCACCCTATCCCGGAGATACTGCACAGGCTCCTTCGCAGAAATGTTGCGATTTGTGTTCCAGGTAATCAGAGCGCAGTTCAATGCCCGGTACGCTTGCTCACCCGTCATTCTCCCAATATTCTGCAGCAAAGCATCTGGAAATAGATGATGGTACTCTCGGCTCTTCAGGTGAGCACGGCTGACTGGCGTCCCATCGGCAACGTCTAATCCACCACCGCGCAGAGAAACCGCGAGTATGGCACGCGCCAAAATCTCCTTCTTCTTCGGCCACCCTGCACGTTTTAGTTCTTCAACGGTCGGCCGGGAAACTCGACTTCATCAAAAATCGGTACGACCGACTCAGGCTTCCCGTCCTTCAGAACGGCTCGTAATCCTCGGACGTCCTGCAACGACCGCGTGGCGGTGTTGTTCTCGTAGCGTCTTGTGGCAAATGCCCTCCAGACATACTTCCGCAGGAGTGACTTAGCGTTGCCGGAGGCGTCCAGTATCTTCGGCACGCAATCCTGCACTGCCGCCAGGGTGTAAAGGACGGCAATTGTTGGAAGCCGCTCAGCATCGAAAATTCTCTCTTCGTCGAGAAACTTCAATGCAAAATCTGCGCACTTTATGATTTCGTCCCATCCTTCTACGAGTCGCTCCAGGTCGAGCTTTTGAAAGCTCGCTTGGGTAGGAGGTAGGTCTTCACGGAACGCGGCAATGCTAAGCACCAACTCGGGAGCAGAAGAGTACAAATCAATCAGTGGAACTCGGGCTTGGAGCCCAGTAACCAAGCTGTGCAGAGATTCACCTGTTGCTTCTTCAACCTGAGCGACAATGATGTCAAAGGCACTGAGCGGAACAGCGGTGCGGTTCATCTCCACAAACACATCTATCGCCGTGTGCTTGGGCCACCGCCATGCCCAGCGCGTACTCCTGGCCCGTCACGCGGAGAAGATACTTCATCGCTGCGCTGTGCCGAGGTGAGCAGTATCTGCGAAAGCGGCCCGCGCAGCACGGCGCCGCCACCCTCCGTTTCGTCCAGCCACGGCTCCAGGCTCGCGGCGCTCTCGCCCCGCGGCTGCTGAAAGCCCGCCAGCATCTGCCGGTCCTTGTCAAAGACCACCGCGAACCCGCCTTCGAGCGTGACGCGATGCGAGCCCAGCTCCGCCTCGAGATCGCCGAGCGGCTTGTCGACGGCGCCTGAAGCCACAATCGATTCCGCTTCCACCCGGGCGTTGGCCGTAGCATATTGCGCCAGTTCCAGCACCACACGCGTCGAATCCTCGCGCACGTCCGATGTCGGCTGCGAAAACCAGCGGTCGATCGACCGGTTCAGCAGCAGAAAGCTGAACAGGAACATGCACACCGCGGGAATCAACGCGATCAGCGCCGCGCCGATCACCATGCGCGTGCGCAGCCGCGTTCCCAGGGCGCTGCCGCTTTGGTCGGCGTAGAGTTTCAGAATGTTCCTGAAGAGCAGCGTCAACAAGAGCATCAACAGCAGGAACACCAGCACG
>CAVXOO010000086.1:0-4714 GCA_963762945.1 uncultured Acidobacteriaceae bacterium
AATGTTATGTTGACGCCTTTGGTTCACAAGTTGACGCTTTGCTGCTTTGGTTCAATAAACGCAGGACCCGGCGGCGATCGCCGAGGCGATCTCTCGCTGTTGCCAGGCGGTGATGGGCTGAGCGCATATGCTCGTGTCCTGGCTAATTTGCAGTTCCTGGGATGCTCATGGTACCATTGGGCATGGCACTGGCGATCGCGATCGGCAAAATCGTTATCTCCGTATTGTCGGCCTATGCGGTCGTGTTCTTTCGCTTTCCTTGTCGCAAGCTGGCATTCTGGTTGATCTTCATCACGCTTATGTTGCCGGTCGAGGTTCGCATCATTCCAACCTATTCGGTCATGGCCGGGCTTGGATTAATCAACACGTTTACCGGGCTTTGGCTTCCGCTTATCGCGTCCGCGACCGCGACGTTGCTGTTTCGCCAGGTGTTCGTCGCGATCCAGGACAACTGCGTGGAAGCGCGGATGGATGGCCACCTTTGGGGCCGGGCCGTTGCGCTTTTTGTGGGACATCGTGTTGCCGGTATCCGCCGCCAATATCGCCGCGCTGTTCGTGATCCTGTTCATCTATGGCTGGAACCAATACCTCTGGCCTCTGCTGGTCGCCACAAATCCGAAGCTGGATACTATCGTGATCGGCATTGTCAAAATGGTCGCGGTCGAAACGGAAACCGACTTGAACGCGGTGATGGCAACCGCGATCCTCGCTTTACTGCCGCCAACGCGCGCCCGGTGAAGCGACGCGATTCAGCAGTGGCCACACCAGGTAAAACTGCTCCTCGATGGAGATGCTCCAGAGAAAGTTGATGAACGTGGTGGTAAAGCCGTAGCAGGCGATGTACACATTGCCCAGCATGAAGAGATAGCTGAGCAGAAACAGCGGCGGGGCGCGGTGAGTCGGCAGAAAAATTCCGGCCAAGGCAGTAGCAGCGATAGCGGCCAGATAAAGGGGCCAGATGCGCAGGACGCGGCGCACGTAGAACGCGCGGATATCGACCGTGCCGGTGAGACGCCGCTCGCGTGTGAACAGTTCGGTGATCAGGAAGGCGCTGAGAAAGAAGAAGAGACAAAGCCCGAATTCACCGCAAATGGAGAGAACGGGAAAGACGGTATAGATCCCGTGATGCACAAAAACTGCGAAAAAGGCGAAGAAGCGCAGCACGTCGAGTTCGGGCCGATAATACCGCTGCGTGTCTTCGAGCGGACGGTATGGCGTCGCCGGGATGACTCTGGGAAGGGGAGAGACGGCGATGGACATCATGTGGTCTACCTCCGTTTGCCGGTTCGCGCCGGCGTTTTAGGTGAGCGTGTTGACGGTCGCGCGCCTGTAGTCGCGATAGTGTTTGTATTCGTCGCCAAAGTCCGAGCTCACGCAGTTCACCAGAACGCCCATCAGCGGAGCATTGGCAGCGCGCAGCGAGGTGACGGCGCGGCGAAGCGCTTCCCGCTTGGTTTTGCCGGCGCAGGCAACCAGCAGGACCGAGTTGGCCTGCCGGGCCATTTCGATGGGTTCGGCGAACCCGAGGAGCGGCGGCGCATCAATGACCACGAGCGTGTAATCGGCCACCGCCTGTTCGAGAACGCGCGGCAGGATAGGACCCACAGTTGCGGACGGAGGTTGCGTGCAGGTTCCCGCTGTAAGCACATCGAGGCCGGCTATGCCCGGGACGCTCTGGCAGACCTCTTTCAAGGTTGCGGCGCCCTCGATGATTTGCCCCAATCCGGATTGTCCGTCCAGGTTGAGATAGCGGTGAATGCTGGGGTGGCGCAGATCGGCGTCGATGAGCAGCGTTTTGCGCCCCCGCGCAGCATGCGTTGCGGCCAGATACAGGGCGAAGGAAGACTTGCCTTCACCGGCGCCGGGGCTGGTGACCAGCACGGAATATGAGGAAGGGACAGACGGGATGTTGAAGCGCACCGTGCTCAGGATGCTGGCGATGCACTCCTGGTAGTACTCCCATCTTTGCACCTGCTCGGAGTTTCTTCGCAGCTTCTTTGTGCCTTGTCCGGCCAAGTGGATTTTGGCGAACCGCGGCACTTCGGGCAGATGGCCGAGAACAGGAGCGCCTGCGGCAAGTATGGCCGCCTCCGGCGTGTGGATGCGCTCGTCCATCAGATCGCGCACGAAGAGCACGACGATCGAGCCGGCCAGCGAGCAGACACAACCGAGGAACATGAGCCGGTTGCGGCGCGGAAAGATGGGCCGCGCCGGAGGCGTGGCGCTGACCGCCAGTCGCACGGCGCTGCTCTGGAATCCGGCGCTGATGCCTTCCTCGCGGATCTTTTTGTTGAGTTCGTTGTAGAGGTTGGCGTTGGCGTCCGCTTCCCGTTGCAACTGATCGTATTGAAAGGTAGTCGAATTCAGCCGGTCGCTCTCTTGCTTGGCCTGATCCAGGGAGGCGTTCAGATCGCTCTCATGCTTAATCGCCTCGGCATAACTCGCACCCACCCGATGAGTGATATCGGCGCGCAGATCCGCTTGCTGGCGGGTCAGCTCCGCCAGGTCGCTGGCGGCGCGTTTGTACTCCGGATAAGTGGGGCCGTAGATGGATTTCATTTGTTCCATTTTTTGCTGGGCCGCCCGTACGCGATCGTCGATCGCGGTGAGCGCGGTGGCCTGCGGCGAAGCCTCGATCGCTCCGGTCGAGCCGGACTGGATCGTCTGGTATTCGGCTTCTTCCCGGATGCGCTCATTCTGCGCGTCGGTAAGCTGCGTGTTCAACTGCAATAGGCGGGAAGTTAGGATGGTTGTCTTCTGCGCAGGATCGATCACTCCCAATTGCTGCTGATACTCGGCCAGCGCTTTGTACGAAGCCTCCATATCGCTTTTGAGCTGGGACATCTGACGCTCGAGGAAGCTCGAAAGCTCCATCGAAGAGGCCAGCCGCGATTCCTGGTTGTATTGGATGTAGGAGTTCGCCACCGCATTCGCAACCGCCGCCGAAAGCGCCGGATCGCCGCTTCGGTACGAGATGTCGATCAGGCGGCTGCTGGGCACGCGCGCAACTGAAAGACCCGGCAGGACGAACGGCCCGCTGCCGTCACTTTTTGCCGCATCGTTGCGAAGGAGAGAGAACCGGTCGGCAACTTGCCCGAGAACGGCTTCGGACTGGATGAGTTGCATCTCGGTATTGATGAGCTGCTCGACGTCGCTATCGGCCGGCTGCGCGCTTTCGCCGAGAGCCTGTGTCGGGAACTCCTCGGCGATGGTCACACGCGCGCTGGCCTGATACACCGGCCGAACGATGTAGGAGACGGCGCCCATGGCCGCGGTTCCTAAGACCGTGGCCAGCAGAATCCACGGCCAATGACGAACCAACAAACGCCAGGTGTGGCCGAGCGAAACCGTCTCCTTGGCGTCTTGCGGCAACTGCGGCAAAGGAGTTGAAACCGAGATGGTCTGGGGTTCGATAAGGGCTCCGTTGTCCATTGGTCTGGGAAGTGAGAGCATGGCGTTCTCCTATTCGAATGGGCGGCGCGATCTCAATTCGTATTGCATGCGGTTTGCATGCGGCGGAAGCATCCGATAAACGCTCGTAATCACAGTCGCACCGGATCGCTTAATGGAATATGAGAACTCCGGAGCCGGCGGTCTGGGCAAATCCTGTAATCTGCGCGATCATCTGGCCGGTCAACTTCTTCCCATCGCTTTCCGGGATGTAGAGAATGTCGTCGGGCCGGAGTTCAACGTCGGGATCTTTTCGTTCCAATACCCTTCGCAATTCGAAGGTGAGCTCTTCGCGCGGCTGCCCCGGTTGCCCGGCGCGGTAGATATACCCGTGCTTCGAGGAATAGGGGCCGAGCCCCTCGCTCATGGCGATCGCCTTGATGACGGACATTCCTGCATCGGACTGCATGGTCAGCATGCCGGGATGCCGCACGTCGCCTGCAACAAAGAATTTGGCGGCCTCCATTACGCGAATTTCCTCGCCTCCGGTAAGGATGAGGTTAGCCTCCGGGCTGCTGGAAGATAACAATGCCGCGATAGGAACGCTTTGGACGACGGCCTTCGGGGCGCCGTCTTGATTCACCAGGCGAGTAACCAGGATCGTGGAGCCGGCTGTTGGCGACAGGCCGCCGGCACGGGCAATTGCGTTCACCAGGGTGGCGGGTGCCAATAACTCAAAGGCCAGCGGATGATTCACGGCGCCCACCACGCTCACCGGCCTACTCTGGTATTCGCGAACGGAGGCGATCACTACGGGATCCCGCAGGACTCCTTGACTGCGCAGCGCATTGGCGATAACTACGCCGGTCTCAGCGGGCGACAAGCCACTTATCCGCAGTGGGCCGGCAAGAAACGGCAAGGCAATGGTTCCATCCGGATCCACGCGAAAGGTTCGCGTTAGTTCGGGGCAATCGGAAACAGTGAGATCGAGCAGATCGCCTGGGCCGAGCGTGCCGGTTTTTCCGTTCGGTTGCGATGAGTTTGGTGCGACGGCAGGCACGCCCTGGTCCGATCCCTCCTGCGCAACCCGGTCCGCAAGATGCACCTGCGCATGCAGCGGGATGGCGCCCAAACCAAGAACGAATAAGCCGGACGCAAGCGTCGTCTCGCGTAAGCGCCGCGCCGCAGGCTCCGGTAACAGTCTCAATATGCCGCTTCGCGGCCACTGGAAAGTGAGCATTCGCTGTCTCCCTCATTCGTCACGATGGCCCTCGGATTCTTTTCCCGCAGGCCCGTGGAGTGCATATTCTCCGTTGTGGCTTAG
>CAVXOO010000087.1:0-3104 GCA_963762945.1 uncultured Acidobacteriaceae bacterium
AGTTTTTGGCGACACTGTAGCATGTTTCAGCCGTCCTTCGCCAGAAACGCGCCGTCCAGCGCCTTGGCGATCAGCGCGCGCGTTTCCTCGACGCCATAGAGCGCGACGAAGGAGCCAAAGCGCGGGCCGCGTTGCTCGCCGAGCAGCACCTCGTAGAGCATGTTGAAGAAATCATTGGAGACGCCGGGGCGCTCCGGCGTCGCGTTCTTGGCCTTGAGATCCTGATAGC
This sequence comes from uncultured Acidobacteriaceae bacterium, assembly GCA_963762945.1. Classification (GTDB taxonomy): domain Bacteria; phylum Acidobacteriota; class Terriglobia; order Terriglobales; family Acidobacteriaceae; genus Telmatobacter. Next base: position 230 of record CAVXOO010000087.1, read on the forward strand.
GCGGGACGGCGCGCCCGACGTCGTAGAGCGCCGTCTGGATCGCCTTGGCGCTGGAGCCCTCCGGCAGGCCGGCGAGCGCGCGCGAGAGCGTTTCGAGCACGGCGCGCTCCACCTTGTTCTTGGCGGCGCGAGATCGCTTTTTGGGCCGCACGAAATCGCGAAAATAGGCCACCGCGTAGCCAACCAGCCGGTTAAGCCGCGGATGGTTTTCAGGCGAGGCCTGGGGCGCGTAGCGGCGCAAAAAGCCCCAGAGCACGCCGGCGTCCTCGGCGTTGGCCACGGTCGCGAGATTGAGCAGCATCGCGAAGGACACGGTCGTTCCTGGGGTGTTGGCCTCGCCGGGGTGATGCAGCGTCTCGGGTTCGGGCGGCGCGCCCTTGTGGATGTGCCAGACGGGATTGCCGAGCCGCTCCTTCCAGGCCTGGCGCGGATAGGCGTCGAGGAAGGCGAGATAATCGTCGACATTGCGCGGAATGACGTCGAAATACAGGCGCTTGGCCGCCGAGGGCTTTTGGAACATGAACTGCGCCAGCGTCTCCGGGCTGGCGTAGGTCAGCCATTTGTCGATGGTCAGGCCGTTGCCCTTCGACGAGCAATACGTCGTTGTCCAGTGTAGACGTACATAACGTATTGCTAGGATGTCCCTCCTGGAGGAATATGCGTGGGCAATCCGGGAAGGCTGCTGCCGCGAACTGTGCATGAGCCGGGCGCGAAAGGCGGAGACCAGGAATGAGCGTACCGGCCGCGATACGATGCTGGGAAACGGTGCAACGGCGAATGCCTTGTCCGCGCTCCGTCGCGATTGTGGAAGCGGGGCAATGGAATGAGGAGATCTGGTTGGGATGAATCAGCCCGAAACCACAATCAGCGTCGTGATCCCGGCATATAACGCGGAACGGTTTCTGCCGAGGTGCCTGGCCTCGGTGTTTGCGCAGACGCTGACTGCGGTAGAAGTAATTGTCGTCGACGACGGATCAACCGACAACACCGCTCAGCTCGCGAAGCAACTCGGCGCCAAGGTGGTCACGCGGCCGAACGGCGGCCTTGGCGCAGCCAGAAACACCGGCATACAGAACGCGTTGGGGAATTGGATCGCACTGCTCGATGCCGACGATTCCTGGGAGCCCGAGAAACTCGCCCGCCAGGTTGCCGTCATCGGCCCGGACACTGTGCTTGTTTACACCGGAATCAGATATTACGACGATGGCGGAACGCGCAGCCTGCAACCAGCGACGCCGCCGCTTGCCGCGAAGAAGATGCTCAGCTATTGCAATCCAATTGTGCCTTCTTCGGTCCTGCTTCGGCGTCAGGCAGTTCTGGCTGCTGGCGGGTTTCGTGAGGGTGTTCCCGCCTGCGAGGATTGGGGAATGTGGGTAGGTCTGATGCCGAGTGGCTCGTTTGCCGCCGTCAACGAACCCCTGACCAACTACTATGTGCACCCAAAGAGCATGAGCGCTTTGCCGGAAAGAATGCTCGAGGGTCTCAGGGCCATTCTGGAACCGATTTTGCTGGTCCGGTATCGGGGGATCGAGCGTTGGATTTGGCGGCGGCGCATTTGGGCCGAGCAATTGTGCGGCGCGGCATTGATTGCCAGAGACAACAACCTCAAGGGCGAATTCGGCTATATCGCCGGCTCGTTGTTGGCGTGGCCCTCCCCGCTTTTTAGATGGCGTCGTTTTGCTGTCTTCGCAGTGAGCCTGAAGAAACAATGCTTTCCCAATCGGGAGATGCCATGAGCGAAAAACCGCGTATCGTGTTGATTCCGGATAAAGCATGGTGGGTCATCGGCGAGATGGGGAAGCAGATCGCCGCTCGTTTCGGAGGCAAATACGATTTCTATTTCCTGCCTGTCGGCATATTGTCCCGGCGGCCGGACCTCCTCCGAGACATTGCTGCCTCTGCCGATGTCATTCATTGTTTGAGCGATTACGATGGAATCGAGTTATTTCAAAATCTCGACGGGCGCGCACTGCCACCTATCGTTACTTGGTTTCATCACGTTACGGAGTGGAGCGCAAATCAGCAACTCGCGATGGAACTTAGCGCGGCGCTCACAGTGTGCACGCCGGCCTGGAAGGAGTATTGCGACGAGCGCAACGCCGGTCGCATACCCATTACTGTGGTTCCCCACGGCGTCGACTCGGATTTCTTTCGGCGCCGGAATGTGCGGCGGACTCGATTCGGGATTCCCCCCGGCCGTTTCGCGGTCGGCTTTCTAGGGAGCAAAGGGAGCGATTTCGACCACGGAAGAAAAGGCGCCGACGTTCTTCTAGAGGTAACGCGCAAAGCAGTCGGCGTCATTCCCAATTTTCATCTCGTGATCGGCGGGCCTGGATGGGGCGACGAGGTGCGGAACCTGAAAGCCCTGGGGGTTTCTGTCAGCGCCACTGGGTATTTGCGCAAGACAGATCTTCCCGCTCTCTATTCTGCTCTGGATGTTTACCTCCTCACGTCGCGAGTTGAAGGAGGACCATGCACAATTCTCGAGGCCATGGCCTGCGAGACCGCGGTTGTCGCGACGCGCGTAGGGGCTGTCCCCCGGTGGGTCGTCGATGGCGTGAATGGCTACAGCGCCGATGTGGGCGATGCCGAAGGCTTGCTTGCCGCCATTGTCGCGCTCAATCGGTCTCCGCAGCATAGAGCCTCAATCGTTCGGGAAGGGAGATCCACGGCGGCGGCAAATTCCTGGGGAAAGACCTTAACTCCGCTCGAGGGCGTTTACGATGCCTTGATTCAGTCCCGCCGCGCAATCGGCCATCCCGCGCCCCGCTCGCGGTGGATGAACGATCCCGATGGACTGCTCCGCGCCAGTTGCGCCGCGGATGCGCTGCTCAATGTTTACTCACGCACGCGCGGACGCTCATTGAAGTTCACT
>CAVXOO010000088.1:0-3200 GCA_963762945.1 uncultured Acidobacteriaceae bacterium
TGACCGGAGGCGTTCGCAGGGAAGTTCCACCTCAGTGGAACGGCGTTCGCCAGTTTCCATTGGTTTGCTCGGTTTGCGAGGTCCTTGCCTTGTGCCTATACGCGTTCAAACTTGGCGAGTTTATTCCCGTCGATCGCGGCGGCGACGTGGAGAGCGCGCAGCTCGCCGTCGGCGATGCCCTGCGCGTCCTCGCGAATGGTCTGCACATCACCACATTTGTCGAAGGTCAGCGCTCGCCCGACGGCCGCATGTTGCCCTTCAAGAAGGGCCCCTTCTATCTCGCCATGGACTCCGGCGCGCCCTGCGTTCCCGTCTCTATTTATGGAACCGAACAGATTCTTCCCAGGGGCAGCAATCGCATCTATCCCGGCACCGCGCACGTCGTCTTCCACCCGCCGCTCGACCCCGCGAACTTCGCCACGCGCGACGAATTATCCGAAGCCGTCCGCGCCGCCATCGCGAGTGCTCTACCTGAATCGATGCGTAGATAGGAAAGCTTTGTCATCCTGAGCGAGTCCCGGCGCGCCGGGACGAGTCGAAGGATCTGCGGTTGTTCTTGGGAGCTTCTGCGAAAGATAGACCTGCGCGTTCTCTACGCGGTGGCTGCGCTAGCCGTTAACCAAGCACGACCCCACTGACCACTGACAACTAGAGCAAAATCAGAATAAACGTGCCCATACAAAGAGTCTCAAAGGTGGCTTTTTCTTGAGGAAAAAGGCACTTGGCAGCATTGCTTTCGGGGTACAGCAATTCTGATTTTGCTATAATCACTGACAACTGCCTTACGGCTGCACCACCGCGTTGTATCCGTCCCCCAGCAGCTTGTCGCGCCAGTGGATCGCTTCTTCGCTGCTCGAAAACGGCCCGATGCGCACATGAATCAGCCCATCGGCGGAATTCCGTTGCGCCGTCACCGCGTAGCCGCGCTTGCGCAGCGCCGTCTCCAGCACATTGGCATCCTCGGCATTCGCCACCGCGGCAATCTGCACCATCAGCACCTGAGCAGGCGGAGCCGGCTGCACATTAGCCGTGCCCCCTCCCTGCGCCGCTGGAGCCACATTTCCTGCGCCCGCACCCGGAGTCGCCGTTCCCGGCGTTTGACCGCTCACGGCCTGGCCTTGTCCGGCCGCCGTGGGGCTCGCGCCTGCACCCGCGCCCGGCACACCCGTGTCCGGAGTTGTTGACGAGTCGGCCGCCGGCACTGTCGATGTCTCGTCCGCCGATGGTTTGGGAATGGAGTTGTTCCCCTGCAAAGGCTCCTGCTCGGGAGCTGGGGTGGCCCCGCCAGCCGCAGCAGACGGCGCGGAGCCATGATGACCCACCGCATAACCCACTCCGAAGCACAATCCACAGACCAGCGCCAACGCAACAAAAAGGCCGAACACCCCGCCCGCGCCGAGCGTCAGCTCGCGATCGCGCCGCGGCTGTTCAGCCTTCGGCTCTTCTTCGTCATCGAAATATCCGCGCATGAATAGCTCGCAGCTTCTGGCCGGCAGCTTAGAAAACTGCCCTCAGCCTGTAACCATCGCGGGGGAGCTAACGGCTACAGGCTACAGGCTACGGGCCATCGGCTACAAGCTACTGGTGGGTTTCCTTATTCCCCGGGCCGGCCAGCCGGTTCAGCAGCCCCAACAGCTCCACCGGCAGCGGGAACACAATGGTTGTGTTCTTCTCGACGCCAATCTCGGTGAGCGTTTGCAGATAACGCAGCGTGATCGTCATGGGCTCGGTCGCCAGCAGCGCCGCTGCGTCCACAAGCTTTTGCGCAGCGTTGTACTCGCCCTCGGCATGGATGATCTTCGAGCGCTTTTCGCGCTCCGCCTCGGCCTGCTTGGCCATGGCGCGCTGCATCTGCTCGGGCAGGTCCACCTGTTTCACTTCCACGCTCACAACCTTCACGCCGAAGGGTTCCGTGCGCTGGTCCATGATCGACTGAATGCGAATGTTCAGCTTGTCGCGGTGGCTCAACAACTCGTCCAGCTCCACCTCGCCCAGCACCGTGCGCAGCGTGGTTTGCGCCAGCTGCGAAGTCTGGTACACGTAATTCGACACCTTGATCGCGGCCGCGTTCGGATCCACCACGTAGAGCGTAACCACGGCGTTCACCTTGATGGTCACGTTGTCACGAGTGATCACATCCTGCGCGGGAACTTCCAGCACCTCCTGCCGCAGCGAGATGCGAATCATCTGCTGGACCGGCCTGAAGACAAAAATAAGCCCCGGTCCCTTCGCTCCTCCTCCAATGCGGCCCAGCGTGAAAACCACAGCGCGCTCGTATTCGCGCAGGATCTTGATGCAGTTGAGTGCATAGAGAACAAAAATCGCAAGTACGACCAACAACGGGACGGAAATTACATCAAACATGGAACAGTCCTTTCCTCACTCAGCAGGAATTCTACTCCAACGCCCTGAATACGCAGGCAAACATGCGAAAAATCTGCTATCCGGCTTGGTTTACGTGCCCTATTTTTGCGTTCTTCGCGAAAGGGGACAGCACCAACTCCAACCTACCGCTCTCAACCCAGCACGAAAAACCGTGCCCCATCCATTCCACGCCGGGTGCCCCACATCTCGACTTTGAGATGTGGGAAAGCCCAACCCCCAAACCCGCACGAACGCACTGACCACTGATAACTGATAACTGATAACTGATAACTAACGACTGTCTTTTTTCGCTTCCACCTCAAGCAGCATCTGCTCGTGACCCACCACGCGCAGCGCCGTACCGGCAGCCACCGGCGCTTTGGCCGCAGCCAGCCAGATCTCGCCCTCCACCAGCACGTGTCCCTGCGGGGCAAGAGCTTCCATCGCCGTTGCCGTCGCGCCCACCATGGCATCGGCGCCCGTCCGCGCCTTGCGCCTGCGCGCCCGCATCGCCAGCCGCACCAAAAATACTGTGATGGCGCCAAACGCCGCGCTCACCGCCAGCGCCACCCACGGGCTCACGCCCATCTCCGGTACCGGCGCGGCCACCAGCGTCAAGGTGCCAAAGGTCAGGCACACGATGCCGGCAATGGCCAGCACTCCGTGCCCGCCTACCTTGGCCTCCAGAATCAGCAGCACCATCGCCGCCACCAGCAGCAGCACGGCCGTGTAGCGAATGGGCAGCAGGTCAAGCGCGAAGATGGCGAGCAGCACCATCAACGTGCCCAGCGCGCCCGGCACAATACGTACTAGTCGAAGACACCAGACATAACACT
>CAVXOO010000089.1:0-5565 GCA_963762945.1 uncultured Acidobacteriaceae bacterium
ATCGGATGCGTTCAAGGTCGTCTCTTCCTCTACACCAGGTTCAGGCATGAACAGAATTCCTCAACAAGGGAAACTCAAGATGAAAGGCGGTGCCGGCGCCGATCGCGCTTTCCACATGAATCTTTCCCGCGTGTTCCTGAATGATTCCGTAACTGACGGCGAGGCCCAGGCCGGTGCCGCGCTTCAATCCGGGCGCGTTCTTCGTAGTGAAGAAGGGATCGTAGATGCGTTTCAGATTCTCCGGGGCAATGCCGGAGCCGGAGTCGGAGATGATGGCCTCCACCTGGCCGTTTGCGAGCGTAGCCACGCGCACACGGCCGCCGCCGGGCATGGCCTCTTTGGCGTTCAGCAGCAGGTTCAAGAAGACCTGCTGCAGTTTGCCGGGGTTGCCGTTGATGGCTGGCAGCTCGCCGGCAAGCTCGAGATCGACGAAGATTTGCGCGGTCTTGAACTGATGTTCGAGCAGCGAGAGCGTGTCGCGAATCACCTGATTGAGATCGGTCGAGCGAAATTCAGTCGTTGAACGTGCGCGAAAAGTTCAGCAACCCGTTGGCGATTTCAGCGGCACGGAAACTCTGTTGCGTAATCTTGTCGAGCACCGGCCCCAGCCGTTCGTCGCCACGTAGCTGCTTTGAGAGCATCTGCGCAAACGAGGAGATCACCGCCAGCGGGGTGTTGATTTCGTGGGCAACGCCGGCCGCCAGCAGCCCAATCGAACTGAGCTTGTCGGCCTGCGCCAACTGGTTCTCAAGAGCCACCCGCTCGGTGATGTCGTCAACCAGCACAATTCGGCCCACGGGAACAAAGTCGCGCGAGACCAGCGGCGCCAGCGCGATGTTCGCGGTGCGGAGCTCGCCGGCCCGTGTGGTCAACGGGAACTTATAAAGGTGATGCACGCCGGGTTCGCCGCGGAAGCCTTCGAGGGCCTCAATGAACTCCAAAGGAAACACCGAACTAAGTGCCTGGCCGATAGCCTCGGCGCGGCTCAGCGCGTACATGGCCTCCATCTGCGCGTTCCAGCTTTCGATCCGGTCTTCGAGATCGAGCGCGAAGATGCCCACATTGATGGACTCGACGATATTCTCGTTGAACTCCTTCAGGCGCTCGAACTCCACAATTTTCTCTTCGAGCCGCGCATAGAGGCTGGCATTCTGCAAGGCGATGCCGATGTAGCTGGCCAAAGACTCCAGCAGTTCGACATCTTCGCTCGACAGGAAGTCGCCGCCCAGCGTGCGGCCCAGGCCGATCACGGCAATAGTACGGCCGGCGGCGAAGTTCCCGGGCTCAGTAAAAATGCGTGAGGCGGGTTCGCGCAGCGGTCTGCCGTTGCCTTCGCTCGAGGGCGACTCGGCCACGCGGCAAGGTAGATAGTAGTTGAGATCGAGCAGGGCCGCGGTGCGCTGCTGATCCGGCGGCAGATGCAGAACCTGCTGAGCATTCTCAAAGAAAATATGCGAGTGATCCGCAGCGCGGTCGAAGTGGAGGAATCCCAGATCGAGGGGCGCCTCGCCCTTACGGTTTTGGACGAGATCCTCAGTCAATCCATGCGAGGCCGCGAGCTGCAGTCCGCCCGATTCGCCGGCCAGGAAAATAGCCACTCGGGCCACCAGAAGCGTACGCGGCAACTGCTCGACAACGGCATCGAGCAGCGCCTGAAGATCGGTTTCGGAGTTGAGGCCGCGGCCAAACTCAACCAGGGCCTTGCGGTAGTCGTACCGCTGACGGTCGAAGGCGCGGTCGACCCATCCCTGAATGTGTCGCTTGAGGGGATCGAAGACCGCGGCGGTAATTAGAATCGCGACAACCAGCGCCCATTCGCGCATCGCCTCGGGCAGGCGTTGGTGAACCACCAGGGCAATCAGCGCGATGATGCCAAAGTAACCGCCGCCAATCAGCGCTACAGACAGCGTGTAAGCCACGCCGCGCTTGAAGATCAGGTCGGTGTCCATCAGCCGGTAACGCACGATCGCATAGGCGAAGGTGAGCGGCAAAAATACCAGCGAGAGACCGGCGAGGTTCGTCAGCAGGCGCGGCGGATTGAGCTCGAACAGATAAGGAATTGCAGAAAACAGCGTGAACGGCACAACTGCAAGCAGGGTTCCGCGCGTCACCCACTTCAACTGCTGGCGCAGCAGCGGCGTGGTGGCGCGCCTGTAGCTGAGCAGGAAGAGCAGAGCCGCCCCAATGTAGAACAGTGCATCGTAGCCGGTGGCGAACTGATTCAGGCGGTCGAGCAGCAGCTTGGTGGCCGCGCGCGTGCCCACCGACCAGATCCACAAACCCAGCAGCCCGGCGCCGGGCGCGTAGATCAAGGGCAATAGCCAGCGGCGGCGAAGGTTCTTGAACCGCTCTTCAGGAAAGCTGAGGGCGAAGTGGAGAAAGAGCGCCGGCTGCAGCGCTTCTGCAACCACGTTGGTCCAGAAGACGGTCCAATCGAGCAGATTGAAGTCTCCGGTGTAATGAAGCGCGTAGAGCGCAAACGAGACCAGGCAGAAGAGATAAAAATGCGTGGACCGCGGCGCGCCCCAGCGGCGGAACAAAACGTAGAAGCCGATGACAAGATAGATCAGTCCGATAATGCGCAGACCGATTTGCAGGCTGCGGTCGGCGGGCACGGGAATCACCTGCACCGGCGTGTCCAGAGGAATGCCGTCGCGGGTGATGCTGTAGTGCAGCTGGACGTAGGGGCCGGCGCGGTAGAGAGCGCGCTCCAGATCGGAGACCGTGGTGATGGGATCGTCATCGACCGCAGTCAGAAGATCGTGGGCCTGAATGAAAGCCTGCTGGCCAGGCGATTCGGGCAGCACGCGGTCGGCCACCAGTCCCCCGCGCGTCTCGTGCCACCACACGCCGTCCGTCGGCTGCTGAAATGCGCGCTCCTGGAGCAGATTGAACACCGCAAGCAGGATCAATGCCGCCGTCGCCAGCGCCATCGTTGTCACTTGCACGCGGTTGAGGAGGCTCTTGTCCATGAGAGGCAGGGTTCCTACGTTATGAATGCTTGCACGTCCATTGCCAGTGGTGGGGAAGCGTCGGCGTCCCAGCGGCTGATCGCCATTCGCATGAAACTACGCAGGATATCGACTGCCGGTTCCGGCGAAGGTCATCAAAGTGTGCGTCACATCACCCGGTAGGATCGAGAAATCAGGAGCCAGCCTCCCAAGAAAGAGATGAATCTATGATAAATGGTAGATCACTCATCCGCAGCAGTTTGTATCGGTTAATTGAGCCTTTTTCTGTTGAAAACGGCATATTGGGAGGCAATTTCCTCTGACCCGAGCTGAATTGGCGCAGCCTCAGCGCTGGCCGTAGGCCGCATGGGGACCGTGCTTGCGCAGATAGTGGTGCTCCTTCACATAGGGCGGTATGCCGGCCTCGGGCGCACCAAGCAGCACGCTGCGGAAAGCCAGCCGGGCAATGTACTCGAGAACATCGGCGTGCTCCACAGCCTCGGCAGCAGTTTTGCCCCAGGCAAAGGGTGCATGCCCGGCCACCAGCACGCCGGGGACGGCCATGGGATCGAGCTTCTGCGCGCGGAAGAGCCGAACAATGACGGCCCCGGTGTTTCGAACGTAAGCCTCCGAAACCTCTTCCGCGGAGAGCGGCTCGGTGACAGGAACCGGACCGTAGAAATAGTCGGCGTGCGTGGTGCCGAGGCAGGGAATGGCGCGGCGGGCCTGCGCCCACGAGGTCGCGAACTCCGAGTGCGTGTGAACGATGCCGCCGATCTCGGGAAATTCGCGATAGAGAAGCGTGTGCGTGTCCAGGTCGCTCGACGGCCGCAGCGAGCCCTCCACAATGTTGCCGTCGAGATCGGTGACAACCAGGTCCGCGGGGGTCATCGAGGCATAGTCGACGCCGCTCGGCTTGATGACGATGAGCGGCTTGTCGCCCGACCGGTCGATGCCGCTGGCGTTACCGAAGGTGTGAGGCGCAAGACCGCGCCGGGCAATCTCCCGATTGGCGTGGAGCACTTCTTTGCGAAGGATTTCAAGCAGCATAATGTACCTGAAAATAGAATAAATCGTCGCGCCCCAGGGCGGCGATGAGCAGCCTCATCCGCGTCGATGGGCGGCGGGAACGTTGCCGAAAAGATAACTGCCGAGCTGCCGGCGATTCGCCCGAAACCTCTAGACTTAGAACGGTAAGGGGTCAGTTCATCGTTCGTGGTTCACAGTTTATGGTCGCGACGCATTTTTGCTGAGGAGGGATCCATGGAGCACGATTTGCGGAATACGATTGCGCTGCTGGAGCGTACGCCGGCCGCGCTGGATGCGCTGTTGCGCGGCTTGCCAGGGGAATGGACCGAGAGCAACGAGGGCGAGAACACCTGGAACGTGGCCACCGTCGTCGCGCATCTGATCCACGGCGAGCATGAGGACTGGATGCCGCGGACGCGGCTCATTTTAGAATCGGGCGAAACGCGGCCGTTTGCGCCCTTCGACCGCGAGGGCCACGTGCGCTGCGGCCAGGGCAAAACGCTGCCGCAATTGCTGGACGAGTTCACGATCTCCCGCGCGAAGGGCGTTGACGAGTTGCGCGCATTGAAGCTGACGCCCAAGGATCTCGAGCGCAGCGGAAGGCATCCGGCGCTTGGCGTTGTGACTTTGTCGCAACTCCTGGCCACGTGGGCAGCGCACGATCTCACGCACCTGCACCAGATCTCGCGCGTGATGGCATACCACTGTCGCGAGGCCGTTGGACCGTGGACGCGATTCCTGGGCGTGATGCAGTGCGCAGGGCACAGCGCGGCGGCGTGAAGAAAGCAGCGACCAGACAACAAGGAGTCAGCACGATCTCGCGGTTCCGGGCGTATGGTCGCCCGTCCGGAAGTTAGTTTCAGCTAGCCCACCCGCTACGCACGCAGCCAGTAAGGCTCCGGCGTCACGGGGTAGTGTCCTAATTTGCTTTTTAGGGCTAGTCTACATACTCCTCATCGGCGTTTTTGCTTGGAACGAATTTCCGCTCTTTCGAGTCATAGTTCCTCATGAAAGAGGTCTGTCTAGGAATATCGAGTTCATCTCGGTAATAAATCGTGCCTATGAGATAAAGATACCGGCGTACACCGAATTGAGCACTTTGGATGCCTTCAATCCAACCTGGGCTATTGATAGACCCGGTAAACATAGCCCTTCGGAATTCCGTGTCCTGTCCCGGCTGGAGCACAAACTCCCCAATCAATTCCTCTGCTCCTTCCAAAAATTGGGAATTATTCTCAGAAGCATCAAGGCAGATCATTCTTACATGTCCACCGGTAATGAGAGCGCCTGTCCCTCCGGTATTTACCACAGTGAAGCGGACAGTTCCCTGCATTGGTTCGTTGATTTGCGAAAAATTGAAATCAGCGACCGCTGCACCTCTAACGAGAATCTTCGGGCGGTATTGGAGAAACAGCGTTCTGGTTTCAACCTCCCTCGTGCTTTCCATCTCTTTCAGTTGGCGTACCATCACTATGGCCTGCCGGTTCGCCACATCTGCTTGTCTACTAACGCGCTTCATGGTCAGCTTGAGAAGTCGTATCTGCAAGTATCCGACGACGACAAGCGCAAGCCCAAAGGCCCACGG
>CAVXOO010000090.1:0-13971 GCA_963762945.1 uncultured Acidobacteriaceae bacterium
GGTCGTCGAATTGCACGGGCTTGAGCAGGTAATCGCAGGCCCCTGGACCGCATGGCGGCCACGGTGCTCTGCACCGTGCCGTACGTGGTGATCATTATGACCGGGGTCTGGGTGCGCAGCCGCCGCAGGTTTCCCAGCATGCCATCCCGTCCATTTCGGGCATGGGCCCTGGGATGTTCCGAGAGCACCAGGTCCACCGGCCCCGCCATGGCCAATTCGTAGGCGGTTTTCCCGTCGCCCGCCTGGAGAATCCGGTAGCCTTCGCCCGTCAGGAGTTCCCGCTGAAGGGATTCGTGTGCGTCTCGAAGCCGATGCTCTGCGCGCCGAGGTGAAGAAGACGCTGGCGGAATTGAAGACGGCTGTCGGCACCGCAAGTCCGGTTGCGCAGGTACCAAGACCCGGCTTTAGTTGGATTTGGCGGCTCACAAAACGCGGGCAACAATCACCGCCTGCGATCAGAGCTTAGCGCTCACCAGCATCGAATGCTTCAACCAGTTTTCGCGGGCCGCTGTGCGCCTGAACCTTTGCCTCTAAGGAAAACATATAGAAGCCCTATAACTAACATAATGACGCGGAACGCGACGCCGCATGTTATCGAGTATCTAACTGTCTATTTTGCGGCACCCGCGTGCTCCCTCGTTCCCTTGTTCCCTTGTTCCCTGTTTCACTCCACTTCAAGCACAAGGCACTTCAGGTATTCCGTCTCGGGCAGGTTGAGGACGACGGGATGGTCGGGAGCAGCGCCTCGGCGTTCGAGCAGGCGCACGCGGCGCTGTGTATCGGCGGCAGCCGCGGCTACGGAAGCTTCAAGATCGGCCCAACTCACATGATGCGAGCAGGAGCAGGTGACGAGCAGACCGCCGGGGCGCAACATTTTGAGAGCGCGCAGGTTCAACTCCTTGTAGCCGCGCAATGCGCCTTCAACCGCGCGTTTGGATTTTGCGAAGGCTGGGGGATCGAGAACGATGGCGTCGAAGGTTTGGCCGGCTTGCGACCAGTCGCGGAGAATCTCGAAGGCGTCGGCCTCAATCCAGTCGACTTCGGCCGCAAGGCTGGCACGATTCGCCTGGAGATTGTGCTCCGCCACTTCAAGCGAAGCGCGCGAGGCATCGATGCCCGTGATCTGGCGGCACACCTGCGCGAGATGCAGCGCGAAGCCGCCCTGGTAACAGCAGACGTCGAGGGCGCGGCCGATTGCACCCAGGCGCTGCGCCCATTGTTGCGTTGCTGCGTAGTTGGTGCGCTGATCGAGAAACGCGCCGGTCTTCTGGCCCGCGTTCGCGTCGTAATTAAAGACGAGGCCGTTCAAATGAAACTGCGTGGCCGCCGAGGGACTCGCAGAATCGGCTAGACACAAAGGATCGACGCTGGGAGCGGGCAGGCCCTCGAGCTCGCGGATGCGCGGATCGGGGCGCTCGAAGATTGCAGCGGGCGCGAATTCCTCGCGCAAGACGCGCACGCAGGCTTCGGCCACGCCTTCAGCGAGCAGGCCTTTGGTCAAGCGCTGCACCACGATCAGGTCGCCATATTTGTCCACGACCAGTCCGGGCAGTTCGTCGGCCTCGCTGAAGCAGAGCCGGCAGGCATCGTTGGCGGCATCGAGCAGCGGTTTGCGGCGCGCGATGGCCGCACGCAGGCGCGACGCGAGCAGCTTAAGCCACGCGGCGTGGTCGAGGGCTTCGCGCGAGATCATGCGCAGAATAATTTGCGAAGAGGGGCTGTAGAGCGCCGTGCCGAGAAAGATTCCACGTTGATCGGCGACAGGGAGCAGAGCCGCTTCCGATTCTGGAAGAGAAATGTCTACAACGTCGGAGGCATAGACCCAGAGATGGCCGCCGCGAAGACGGTCGGCGGCGCGGCGAGTAACGGTAGCACCGGCGACAGCCGCTTGCCGGCCGGCCGCCTTTGATTCCGGCTCTGCCGTTCTCTGCTTTCTTAGCTTCGTTGACTCTCGCGCCGCCGTCTTCACACTTCAAGTGTACTGGCAGCGGCTAAGGCGGCTACACGAAACTGCTGGACGTGGATTCGAGCTCGTTCAGCTTCCACGATTCGCCGGTCAACCCGTCGCCGGTGTCGATCTCCAAGTCCTGACCGCGGCCGGCTGCTCCGTTTCCCATCCTTGTCACGATGACGCTGTGACAAGGATGGGATGCGCGTACGGATTCCGCGAGGTGTAGTCAGACCGTCATTGCAGCGCGATGCCGCTGACCATCGGGCTTTGAATCGTTCCGGGGCTGAACTGAATCACGATCTGCCCGCTGCTGTTGGCTGTGGTGGTGAAGGTTTGTTCGACGGCCTTGAACTGGCCTCCCGCCGCCGCGTAAACGTCGTAGTTGGTCAGCACCTGCGTCCCGTTGATGAGCACGTCGAACTCGCGCTGACCGGTTCCCGTCACGTAATTTTCCACAAAGTACAACGTGACGGTGTGCGAAGAGCCCGACGTGTATCCGGGAACGGTGTAGGTGAATGAGCCGTAGCGCTGGCTTCCGAGCACGGTCGCCGGGGGCACGGTCCCGGTCAGCAGGGAAGTGGTGACGGCGTTGGTGTAGGTCAGCGCTGTGCCCCCGCTGAAGTCCTCGTCCGCAACCCATGAGCCCGAAGCAGCGCCGCCCGCATCGATATCGAGCGCCGTGCTGCCGGACGATGGTTGATCGAGTGCAATGCCGGTGACGAACGGGTTCTGAACGGCCCCCGGACTGAACTCAATCACGATCTGGCCGCTGCTGTTGGCAGTAGCCGTGAAAGATTTCTGGACCGCGATGAACTGGCCACCCGCCGTTGCGAACACGTCGAAGTTGGTCAGCACCTGCGTGCCATTGATGAGCACGTTGAACTCGCGCTGGCCGGCTGCTGTCACGTAGTTTTCGACGAAATAGAGCGTCACAGTGTGCGAGGTGCCAGCCGTGTATCCGGGAATCGTGTAGGTGAACGATGCGCTGCTTCCGTAGCGCTGGCTTTCGAGCACGGTTTGCGGAGGTACGGTTCCGGTCAGCAATGAGGTGGAGACGGCGTTAGTGTAGGTGAACGCCGCGCCGCCGCTGAAGTCTCCATCCGCGGCCCATGAGCCGGATGCAGCGCCGCCCGCATCGATGTAGACCGGAGTGGAGCCGCCGCCGCCAGAGGTACCGACGTCGAGGGTAAAGGAGGTGGTTGCGGTCGTGCCGGAAGTTCCCGTGATGGTTACCGTGGACGAGCCGGTCGCCGCCGAGCTGGAGGCAGTGAAAGTGACGACGCTCGAGCCGGTGGTGGGGTTGGTGCCAAACGTCGCAGTCACACCGCTTGGCAATGTGGATGTAGTCAGCGCGACGCTGCCAGTGAATCCGTTCACGGGCACCACTGTGACAGTGTCGGTCGCGCTGCTGCCCTGTGCTACAGAGAGCGTCGAAGCCGAAGAAGTAAGAGTGAAGCTGGGTGTGCCGACAGAAGTACCCGTGCCGACAAAAGTCGTGATGCTCTGTCCCGGCAGCGAATAAGTGAATGCGTTGTTCGATACGTTGACAGCGCTGAGCTGCGCCAGTTGGCTGGAAGCGGAGGTCTGGTAGGGAGTAACTGAAGTCAGCGTCGCGCCTGAAATGTCAAATGAAATACTCGAAGCCGAGCTATTCGAATTGACAGCCACGATCACGTAGTTATTGTTTCCCTTGTACGAGGTAACTAATACGCCGCTGGTCGGGTTGTTGTTGGCTCCCGTCATCACATAGCCTGGTCTCACGAACTTCGAGTACTGGCCGAGGGCATAGGCGTAATAATTGGGGCTGTTTCCGTTTAACAGCAGCGGCGTCCACCAATAGACATAGGCGTTGTACTGGGCCACCGCCATGGACTGGTGATAGAGTTGGGCAGCCGAGATGGCGTCACTGATCGTAGGCTCAGCGGAAGATCCAGCTGCCGGCGTATAGGTGGTTTCGGTCATCCACACATCCTTGCCTTTGTTTTTGGCATTGGTGTAGTAGAACGGGTTTACACCGTAGGTGTGACCGGCCACGATCGAAACGAAGTTAACCGCATTGGGATCATCCAGCGTGGGATCCGATTCGTCGAGATTGAAGCTATCCGACTCCGGCATGATGAGCTTCGTGTTGATCTTGCTGCCTTCTTGCGCGATCCATGTATCCATCTGCGCGCCTGTGTATCCGCAGGACTCGTAGCTGGGAAGAAAGTCCGGCTCGTTTTGCACAGAGATGGCATAGAGATTCACGCCGCCAGCCTTCTCGTAAGCGATGAACGCGTTCAAATAGTTGGCGAAGTTGTCGTAGTCAGCGGTCAGCAGCGAACCGTCGTCGACACTGCCGTTGGTCTTCCAGACTGCCGGTGGAGTCCACGGCGTGGCAAACACGATGACCTGCGAATTGATCGACTGCGCCTGTTGCGCATTTTGCAGTTCCGTGGCCCAGTTGGAGCCACCGGTGGTGGAACTGGGATCGATGCGCGATCGCAGAATGGTGAACCCGACTTGGCCTGAACCCGTGCCAAACAAGTTGTTGGCCTGAGTCGAGTTCAGAACCGGCTGCCAGGCCGTTGAGGTGCCAAATCCGCGGATGGTTTGGAAGGTCGTATTGAAGTTGATGTTGTCGGTAGTTTGCGCGCTCGTCCATGCCGCCAGGGAAACCCATAGCGACGCCACAGCGATGCGAGTGATTCTTGTAAACATGTGAGTGTATCTCCCAATGTTGGGTTCGGAAAGCGTTTACTTGCACGGCTCAGACTGAAATAACTCCCGCCTGGGCGAGTGAAATTGATGGGTTTGTTCTATACCGGGGTCTCGTCTGTTCCGGCCTGGAACACGCCTGTGCGTTGGTTACTGCAGCTTCGCAGTTAACCAAAACCTGTAGGCATCAAGACAACGAGATTGAAAAGGGGAATTGCAGCAACTTGCCGAGGCTGTTGAAGTCCTGCCTATGTTAGCGGCGGACTCCAATGCCGTTCCGGCCATTCATTCATTTCGCCGGGCTGTCGACAGCTCAATTCTGCCGAGCCTACTCCCGTCAAAGCTGGAGGGTCAAGATAATCGATGAACTTAAGTAACATCGAAAACGCAGGAAATAGCGTGACATTCCATCTCGTCCCGGACGTCCGGGTCTTGCCGGCTTCTGCAAGGCCAATCTTGATTCTTTGAGACCCTGCTCAGCCGGCGGCGGCGCTTGCGCGGTGCCTTTGGAATGTTGAGGAAGAGACATCCTGAGTCGAAGCCAGCCCATTTCGGATGAAAACCGCCCAAAGTGACCGGACCCCGTAGTGAAGCGGACACTTTCAAACCTTAAGAACACATGCGGCCTATAATGAAGCATGGCGACCGCCCGCCACACCGCACCCATCGAAGCCAAGAGCGCAACCGCGACCGAAACGGGAGCGGTGCAGACCGCGCATTCGAAGACGCCGGATATTCGTAAGGAACCGCGGCCCATCGACGATCGTTTTGAGGCCCTCCTTCGCCAGGTGCACGCCAACCGGCCCAGTGAAAACATCTCGGTGATTCGCAAGGCGTGGGAGTTTTGCGTCAGCCATCACGCCGGGCAGACGCGCGCCTCCGGCGAGCCCTACATCGTGCACCCGCTCGAAGTGGCCGAGGTGCTGGCGGAGATGAAGCTGGACGCGACCGCCATCGCCGCCGCCCTGCTGCACGACGCCGTCGAAGATACACCGGCCACCAGCGAAGAGATCGACCAGCGCTTTGGAGACCAGGTGGCGCATATCGTCGAGGGCGTGACCAAGATCGACAAGATCCAATTCGCCAATAGAGAAGATAGGCAAGCCGAGAACGTGCGCAAGATGCTCTTGGCCATGGTGAGCGATGTGCGCGTGGTGCTGATCAAGCTGGCCGACCGGCTGCACAACATGCGCACCCTTGAGCACCTTCAACCGGATCGCCAGGAGGCGATTGCCCGCGAGACCCTGGATATTTATGCGCCGTTGGCGCACCGGCTGGGCATGGGCAAGGTGCGCGGCGAGCTCGAGGATCTGGCCTTCCGCTACACCGAGCCGGTGGCCTATGAGCGCGCGGCCGCGGCCGTCGAAGCAAGGCGCGTGGAAGGCGAGCAGTTCCTGCGCGGCGTCGAAGACACGCTGGCGGAGCAGTTGCGAGAGAACAACATTCAGGCGCGCGTGGAGTGGCGCATCAAGCGCCTCTACTCCATCCACCAGAAGATCGAGCGCACCAAGGTCTCCTTCGACCAGGTCTACGATCTGCTGGCCATTCGCGTGATCACCGAGGATGTGGCCGCGTGCTACGCGGTCTTCGGCCTGATCCACACCTTGTGGCGTCCGGTGCCGGGGCGCATCAAGGATTTTATCGCCATGCCGCGCGCCAACCGTTATCAGTCGCTGCACACCACTGTGATGGGCGACGCCGGCCATCAGTTCGAAGTGCAGATCCGCACCGAGGAGATGCATCGCATCGCCGAAGAGGGCATTGCGGCGCACTGGAAGTACAAGGCCGGCGGCGCCACCGTGACCGCCCGCGACGAAGAGCGCTTGAACTGGATCCGCCAGCTTGTGGAGTGGCAAAAGGAGATGACGGATCCAAACGAATTCCTTTCCAGCCTGAAGATGGACCTCTATCCCGACGAGGTGTACACCTTCACGCCGAAGGGGAAGGTGGTGGTGGTTCCGGCGGGCGCTACGCCCGTGGATTTTGCTTACACCATTCACACCGAAGTGGGCCACACCTGCGTTGGGGCCAAGATTAACGGACGCATGGTGCCGCTGCGCACCAAGCTCCGCACCGGCGACATTGTCGAGATCGTAACCCAGAAGGATCACAAGCCGAGCCGCGACTGGCTGACGTTTGCGAAGAGCCCGCGCGCGCGCAACAAGATCAAGCATTGGCTCAACGAGGATCAGCGGCTGCGGGCGGTGGAGATCGGCAGAAAGCTGCTGGACCGCGAGGCGCGCAAACTCAAGGTGCCGATGAGCGAGATCGACGACCGGGACCTGGCGCGCGTTGCCAACGAATTCGGCGTGGCTACGGCCTCGGATCTGCTGGCCACTCTGGGGCTGGGCCAGAATACCGCATACCAGGTGCTGAGCAAGGTAGCGCCGGGATTTGCCAATCCGCCCGCCGAGGAACCCGGCACGGGACCAAAGCCTGGCGAGACCACAAGCGATGCCGTGCGCCGGCTGCAACTGACCAGTTCCGACTCGTTGCAGGTGGAGGGCCAGAACGATCTGCTCGTCTACCGCGCGCGATGTTGCAATCCCATTCGGGGCGAGGAGATTGTGGGCTACGTGACGCGCGGCAAGGGCGTAGCGGTGCATGCGCGCAGCTGCCCCAACGTGCAGAACCTGCTTTACGAGAGCGACCGGCGCATCAGCGTGGAGTGGTCGCGCGTGCCCGACGCAGCAGGCAAGGCGCAGCGCTACCCGGTGAAGATCACCGTCTATTGCGACGACCGCACCGGCATGTTGAAGGAGCTGACCGCGGTGATCTCCGACGAGAACGCCGATATTCGCGGCGTGGAGCTGAAGCGCAACGATGAGGGCGAGGCGATTGTCGAATTTGTCCTCGAGGCCGAGGACGTGCGCCATCTGAACCGCATGGTGCTGGGCTTGAAACGGGTGAACGGCGTGCGGCAGGTGCTGCGGACGCAGAAAGTGTGACGGCAACTGCTCACGAACCGCATCCGCCCCGTCTTATTTCTTTAAAAAGAATTGAATCACACCGATGACCCCGGTAATGGCGCTCACCAGGGCGATGATCGCCGAGGCCACGGCAATCGCATTGACGCGATGATAAGTGACCGGATGTTCGTGCTCCTGAACAGCCGAGAAGCCGTAACCCCGCCAGGTTCTTTTTACCCTGGACAGACAAATGTTCTCATAACCCAGCATCTCGCCTTCTGTGTCGAAGCCCAACGGGCCTAAAAGGCCATGAAATTTGTTGCCGTGCAGCAGATGAAGCATGGCTTTCCGCTGTTTGCCGATCGTCTCGCCCGAAGGCAACAAGGCACAGGCCTGCAGCAGAACATAGGCCGCATTCATGCTTGACAGGGAAGGATCTTTTTCCTCCGGCCAAGCCTTCGAGAACTCCTCGAGCAATTGCTTCGCTTTGGGATTTGCATCCTGGCGATTGAGATCGCTCACCACGATTGTGCCCACAGCCTCCCGGACAAGAAAGTTCGTGTTGGAGCCAAAGCTGAAGCATTGTGCGGAGACGTGGTGTGCGCGCAAGTGCTTAAGCAGCGCGATGGCCGGGGCGCTTTGCGCGCAGATCACTACGGGCGATTTCTTCTGCGGCAGAGCGCAAGCGATTCGTCCCATGGAAAAGTCGTGCACCCTCACCTCGACGTGGAGGGAATCAGCGACTGAAATCACATCGCGCTTCAGGGACTGCGAAAAGCTCTCGGGCGATCCCGCGGAGGCGTAGACATCGACCGATGTATCCGGATACATCCTCTTGATCTGCAGGAATAACAGTTCAACGCGGCGAGCATCGGGCGTTGTCATTCTGAAGAAGTTCTTGGCCCCGATTGCCGCCAGGCCGGTTCCCGTTGCCAGCGATGTAAGGATCGGCACCTCGCTGAACTCCTTCTGCTTGAGGAGCGCGTGCATGGAGTCGCTATCGCCGGGACCGATCACGGCAACACATCCTGCCGCGATTTGCCTGCGCATGCCGCTGACCGCATCGTATGCCTGGCCGCAATCGTCCTCGGCGATCACTTCAATGTGCAGGCCGCCGCTCGAGGACTTCTGCTGGATAATAAAGTTCACGCCATTCAGAATTCCCTTCCCAATATGCTCTTTGGGGCCGGTCAGTGCTGCAATCACGCCGATGCGGTAAACCTGCTGCATCACCCTCTCGCTCTCAATATCGCCTAAAAAATGCGCCGTCTTATTCGGATCGTCCTGAGAATTCCGTTTTATAGCAGTGGAGACACGAATTCGCGAGCCTCGCGGACCGATTCTCAGGAGCTAAGCAGATGGTCAACGATGCCACTCAGACTACACGCCTCGGCCCTGCCGATCAAGGGAAACGCGCAGATGTTCCGAAACCCGGTACGGCGCAACCGAGCCGGAGGCCGGCATTCCTAATCAGGGGATGAACGGCCTGGAAACGGGAGGCCGCGAGGAGGCGGTTGACCCGATCGCACCTCCCGGCGATACGATGAATCCATGACTGGACATGAGGCCGGACGCGCGACAGACTTGAGCAGCATCCACGTCGTCAACGGCGGTCTGGCAACCGAACTCGAGTATCTGGGCGCGCGCATCGACGGGCCATTGTGGTCGGCGCATGTGCTCGAAGACGAGCCGGAGAAGATTGTCGCCGTGCATCGCGCCTACATCGCTGCCGGCGCGGAGTGCATCGCCACGTGCAGCTATCAGGTTTCGCGCATGGGCTATGCGGAGGCGGGCCTCACGGCCGAGCGCGCCGATCATGCGCTGCTTCGATCGGTCGAGCTAGCGCGCGCCGCCGCCGCCGAGTTTCCCGGTCGGCGTGTGCTGGTGGCGGGGTCACTCGGACCCTACGGCGCGGCCCTGCACAACGGCGGCGAGTATCACGGCAACTACGACTGCTCGTTTGACGATCTGGTGCGCTTTCACCGTGAGCGCATTGAGATTTTTGCGAACGCGAGCGAAAGCCAGCGCCCCGATCTCCTCGCTTTTGAAACCTTCCCTTCGATCGAGGAGGCGTGCGCGGTGGGCGAGGCGCTCGCCGCCTGGCCCGGCCTGCAAGCCTGGTTCAGCTTCTCGTGCCGCGACGAGGCACATGTGTCTCATGGCGAGCGCGTGGCCGATTGCGCCGCGTTGGTGGCCTCGTTTCCACAGACCGTGGCCATTGGCGTGAACTGCGTGCCGCCCAAGTGGATTCCGTCGCTGATTGCCGAGTTGCGCGCGGCTTCTGACAAGCCGGTGCTGGTCTATCCCAACTCCGGCGAGGGGTGGGATGCCGAACAGCGTTGCTGGACAGGAACGACCGATGCGGCCGACTTCGGAGGCCAGGCCGCGGAGTGGTTCCGCGCTGGCGCGCGAATCGTCGGCGGCTGTTGCCGCACGCGGCCCGAGCACATTCGCGAAGTCGCGCAGGTAGCAACACAGGTTCACTAAGGCTTGGCAGGCGCGAGGGTTTCGGCGTTCGGGTTGTGCCAGATTTCGCCGAGCATGTAGTAGAGATAAGCGGCGCGGTCAGGCAATTCGATTTTCGTAACCGGCTTTGGCTCTTTTGGGGCAAGCAACCACCATGCCATGGGCGCCTGATCGATGTCGTAACCGGCGTCGTGCAGCAATTCCAGGCTCACGCGTCCACTCTGCTCAAGGTTCCTGACTGCGATCTCCGATTCAGTTTCCATGCCGCCGAATGTAAGGGCGTCACCGGCGAGGATTCCCGGCGCTCCAAAGGGCAGGGATGCCCACTCGCCCAAGGTAGCTGCAGCCGCCCATCTTAATGCGGCCTGCGAGCGATACTGCTGCCGTTCCAGGGCGCACGCGATGTTGTCCGCGAGGACGGTGGCAAGCTGTGAATCGTTCTGCATCCGTTCAACCACCTGGTGTGGAATCAGGATGATGCCGTTGGGCAGCGTTAGTGCGTCGCGAAACATCCTTGTGTCGATCAACTGGAAGCGGAAGTGAATTTTGGCCGGATCGGAATCAGGCAAGTTGCGCTGAAAACCGGGGATGAGCTTTTCGCCGATCGCATCCACGCGCGCCTGCATTTCTGGATTTTTGTAGGGCGGGAATTTTTTGGGGTCAAACTCTCCCACGACGGCCTTTTTTACGTAGTTCTGCCTGGCATCCGCCGGTACCGCGGTGGGATCGAATTCATTCTTTGCGCGAAGCTTTTTCTCTCCCTGGCTTACGATGTTGGAGCCGATCTTTACGGCAGCCGCGGCGATGACGCCGTCAGGTCCCGGAGCACCTTTGTACTGCAACCAATTTCCGGGCTTCACATCTGCTAGAGAGTGCGATGGGGGAATGAAGTTGAGCTCGGTCTTGCTGTTGATCCGAATCCAATAACCGTCGGCGCGAACCAAGATTTCGGCGGGCTGCGGGCCGGCTGAAGCGGATTCCTTCAAGGCTTCGATGACGGCCGAGCCGGGAACGCCGGCGCGAATCGGCAGGAGAAATACGATTTGTGTTGCGTCGATGGCATGTCTTTTCTTCTTGATCGAGCCGTAAAGATTCACAACCTCGCCGACATAGGGAGATGTCTTGGGACAGCCGTTCGTTGTGTCATCCACTTTGGGACTGACTTCCCTAAGCGTGAGGGTTTCTGCTCCACAAAGAACGCGAAACCCATTGGCGTCGAAATCGGAAGCAGAGGCGGCGCGAGTGACGTAGCCGGTGAGCACTGGAGGCTCCTGACTCTTGATGCAGGCTGCCGTGGCGGCCAGAAGGCCGCAGAACAGGTAAGCAATAGGGGCTTTCATCGTGGCCGCAGTATAGGGCTGGCCGGTGGCGGAGGGCAATATTAAAGTCGAGGCAACACAGCTCGCATCAAGGTGCGTGGACTATGCGAGCCGCAACGCGGCCGTGCTTTTGCGGGGAGCGATGAAGCGTTCGGCGCGGTGGACGATGGCGAGCTTTTCGCGGCTGAGGAGCTTGCGGATCTGGCCGCGGGCGTGTTCGGCCCAGGGCCCGTGATTGTCGAGCTTGACGTAAGCGCGCCAGTGGCGGAGGGCTTGACGGCCCTGGCCGCTGCGCTCGTAGGCCAGCGCCAGATTATAGTGGGCGTCGGCGTAGCCGGGCGAGAGCGTAACGGCCCTGAGATAGGCGGCGATGGATTCGTCCAGGCGTTCCAGCTCGTCGAGCACGTTGCCCAGATCGAAGTAGGCCAGGACGTAGCCGGGATCGGCAATCGTGGCGCGGCGGTATAACTCTTCGGCGCGGCCGAACTGACGCAGGTGAAAGTAAATGGTGCCGAGGTTGATGGCAGCCGCCGCGTAGTTGGGGTCGAGCGAAAGAATCTCTTCATAGAGCGCGATGGCGCTTTGCTTGTCGCCGGTCTCTTCGGCACGCACCGCGGCGAGAAAATGCTCCTGAATAACGCGCGGTCCTGCCGGCGCGGGCAGGCGCAAGGGCTCCGGTTCCACGGCAGCGGTGACCGATTGCTGCTGGCCGCCGCGCTCAAAGTCGAAGAGCAACTGGCCGCGGACGGGGTCAACCATGGCGCCGTGATGGCGGAAGGCGAGGCGGGTTCCGGTGCGCATTACGCGGGTTTCAAGCAGCGGGTTGGCCATGCCGGAGACAGCCTTCATGGCCATGATCGACTCGCGAATAGAAGCCGCGGGCACGTCTTCGGCGCGCAGCGCGCGCAGGATGCGCAACTGCCCCAGATCCTGAAAGCTGTAATTTTCCTGTTGGGGAAACAGCCCGGCTCGTTCCCAGGCTTGCAATTGACGGGGCCCGATCTCGAAGATGCGCAAAACGTCCTGACGCCGATAGGTGCTCACTCGTGTGCTCCCAAGGGTAATGCGCGGCAGTTCCGGGGATTGCGCTTTCGATTCCGCATCGCAGAATGCAATTGCTGGCTCCCCATCCCGCCACGACGTTGACGAACAGTCACGCAGGAAGCGCTCTTTGAGCGATTATGCCAAGTTCTGGCCGAGTGTGTGCGTGGATAACAGGGGCGGAACCCTTGGAGATAACAAAAATCCGTGGATAGAGTGCAAGAGAGGTGGTCCAAATTGGCCCTGGCGGGGAATTTCCAGGTCGACGCCACTGAAGTTGGCAAAAATCGCGCCGAAGGTTCAGATGTTGCCGCGGCGGCGACGAGGTGAGTTGCGCACCGGAAAGGGTGGTTGGGCCGCAGCCGCGTGTTGGGCGGAAGAGGTTCTGGAAATGGGCACGCCCTGGGGAGAAACAAGAGAGTCTTCTGGCGGAAAATTGTGCCGGATCGCGCCACAAGCAGGAAGAGACGCGTGGCGCTAACCCTCACGATTTTCATGGCTTTTTCAAGATTCGCTATGGTAACCTGCCTCGAACGAGCGCAGGTTGACGCAGAAGGTCAAGGGCCATGAAAGATGCTACTTTCTGCTTCGTGTTGAAGGCTTCGCCGCAACTGGTCTCCGCCGGCGAAGGGGTGAAAGCCCTGCTCGGTTACTCCCCGGAAGATTTTCTCACCGCAAAAGTCCAATTTCAGGATCGCATCCACCCCGAGGATGCCGGTCTGGTGGAATGCCTGTTTTCTCTCGACGGCGGCCACAACTCGGGCGTGCTGAACCTGCGTATCCGTCATGCCGACCGCCGCATCCGGTGTTTCAAGGTGCGTTACGCAAAGAAGCGCCCGCCCAAGGGACCACCGAAGCTCGAATTGATTCTTGAGGACGCCCGGAAGGTGCGCGAGCCCGGCGATCGACATATGATCTCCAGCTTCAAGATCCTGATCGAGCAAACCAGCGACTACATTTTTCTGAAGAACCGGAACCATGTGATTCTGGCGGCCAGCGGGAGCGTGCCGGAGTTTACGGAATTGGCGATCGAAGCCGCCGAACTGGTGGGCAAGACCGATTACGAGATCCACCCGGAAGCTGTAGCCGATGCCGCTTACCGGTTGGAGTGCCGGACGCTTGCCGAGGGGCAACGCGTAAATGAGGTCCAGCAACTCGAGCGCCGGAATGGGACAAAGAGGTGGATCGACAATCGCAAATACCCAATCAATGGGCCGGACGGCGAGATCATCGGCATCCTTGGCATCGCGCCGGACATCACCGAGCAAATCGAATCGCGGTTGAAATTGCGCGAAAGCGAGGGATTGCTGCGGGAAGCGCAGAAGATTGCGGGATTGGGCAGCTACGTACTGGACTTCCCGTCGGGGGTGTGGACAAGTTCGGCCATCATGGACGAAATCTTCGGCATCGGCGGGTACGAACGCACAGTGGCGGGATGGCTGGGTCTTGTTCATCCCGGCGACCGCGAGGCCATGGGCACCTATTTCCAACAGGAAGTTCTGGGCCGCGGCAAGCCTTTCGACAGGGAATACCGCATCGTCCGGCCGAGCGATGGGGTGGAGCGCTGGGTGCATGGCCGGGGCGAATT
>CAVXOO010000091.1:0-4993 GCA_963762945.1 uncultured Acidobacteriaceae bacterium
TGGTTCTATCTCTTCTGGCTCCCGCGTTATCTTCAATCCACATTTGGCTTGAGCTTGGCGCAAAACCGTCTCCCCCTGGTGATGGTCTACGTCATCGCCACCGTCGGCAGCGTCGGCGGCGGCTTGATTCCCTCCCTGCTCCTGAATCGTGGCCAGAGCCTGAACGTGGCTCGCAAAACTGCTCTGCTTGTCTGCGCTCTCTGCGTGGTGCCGGTTTTCCTGGCGCCTTTCCTGCACAATCTGTGGTCCGTGGTTGCCTTGGTAGGCCTCGCCGCCGCCGCACACCAGGGTTGGTCGGCCAACGTCTTCACCTTGCCCTCCGACATGTTTCCCAAGTCAGCCGTGGCCAGCGTCACTGGCATCGGCGGCATGGCTGGCGCCTGCGGAGGATTCCTGCTGCAACTCGCCACCGGATACATCGTCGGTCTCACCCACAGTTATGTGCCGCTTTTCGTCATGGCCTGCATGGTCTATCCCGGCTCGCTGCTCATCATCCACGCCATCACGCCGAGACTCGCGCCCGCGCACCTTGATTGAAGAGCCTGCGCCCGTCATCCTCAAAGCCCAAATGTCGATTGTCATCCTGAGCAACCGTACTCCGCGCGGCGGACGAAGGGAGTCGAAGGATCTGCGGTTGTCCCTCGCCGCATTCGGACTCAGCGCACTAGAATGTCTACGAAGCGGATTTCCTGCGCGGATCACCGCCCTGCCGCTTCGCTCCATCTTCATGAAGGACACGATGAAATCTCGCTGGAATTCGCTTTTGCAGAGCACTTCTGCCTGCATCCTCGCCGCATGCCCCTGTCTTTTTTTCAGCTTCTCCCAGCCCGCCAGCGCGCAGCGCCTCTCCACAAACGTAATTCCCTCGCACTATGCGCTCGAATTCGCGCCCGATCTCAAGGCCGCCACATTCACTGGCTCTGAAACCATCGACATCGCCATCAAGCAGCCCACCAGCGCCATCACCCTGAACGCAATTGAGCTCGAATTTCAAAGCGTTGAGATTCAGGACCGCGACGGCGGCGAGCAAACCGGCTCAGTCACCCTCGACCCCGAAAAACAGCAGGCCACGCTGACTTTCGCAAAGACAATCCCGGCAGGCGACGCCACGCTGCGCATTCATTTCACGGGAATCCTCAACAACGAGCTGCGTGGCTTCTATCTTTCAAAAACCGCCAAACGCAACTACGCCGTCACGCAATTCGAAGCCACAGACGCGCGCCGCGCCTTTCCCTGCTTCGATGAGCCGGCCTTCAAAGCCACCTACGACGTCGCGCTCACCATCGACGCCGGCGACACCGCCATCTCGAACAGCGCCATCGCCGCCGACACGCCGGGACCCGGCCCCGCCAAGCACACCATAGTCTTCGCAACCACGCCCAAAATGTCCACCTACCTCGTCGCCTTCGTGGTGGGCGACTTTGAGTGCTCGAGCGGCGAAGCCGACGGCGTGGCCTTGCGCGTCTGCGCCACGCCCGACAAAGTTGCGCTCACGCCCTACGCGCTCAGCGTCGCGGAATTTGCCCTGCACTATTACGACAACTACTTCGGCATCCATTTCCCCCTCAAGAAACTCGATTTCATCGGCATTCCCGACTTCGAAGCCGGCGCCATGGAGAACTTCGGCGCCATCACTTTCCGCGAAACCGACCTCCTGCTCGATCCCAAGACCACTTCGTTTGGCGTCGAACGGGAAGCGACCCTCGCTATTGTCCATGAGATGGCCCACCAGTGGTTCGGCGACCTTGTCACCATGCAATGGTGGGATAACATCTGGCTAAACGAAGGCTTTGCCACCTGGATGGAAAACAAGTGCACAGCCGCCATGCATCCGGAGTGGAACATTCCCCAGTTCGTCGCTGCCGACGAGCAGAAAATCCTCGATATCGACGCGCTGCCCACCACGCGCGCCATCCGCGCCGAGGCCGATACGCCCGAAGAGATCGACCAGATGTTCGACGGTATCGCCTACGGAAAAGCCGGCCACGTTCTGCTGATGGTCGAAAATTATCTCGGCGAGGAAACCTTCCGTCAGGGCGTGCACGCGTACCTGGCCGCGCATGAATACGGTAACGCCACCGCGGAGGATTTCTGGAACGCGCAGACCGCAACCAGCCACAAGCCGGTCGATAAAATCATGGAGTCGCTGGTCGCGCAACCCGGCGTGCCCATTCTGAATTTCAGTTCTCTCTCTTCAGTCCACGTCTCCGTCGCGCAACGGCGCTTCTTCCTCAGTCCCTCCATCGTGCCCGGTCCCGCGCAAAAATGGACCCTGCCGGTCTGCTTCAAAACCGGCGCGAACGGCATGGACTGCCAGGTCCTCACTCCCTCTTCGCCAACACTTGCCGCGCCGGACGCAAAGCTTTTCTTCGCCAACGCCGGCGGCAAGGGCTACTACCGCAGTGCCTACGCGCCCGCGCAGTACGCCGCGCTCGTGGCCCACGTCGAAACCGATCTCACGCCCCAAGAGCGCATCAGCCTCGCCGGCGACCAGTGGGCGCAGGTCCGCGCCAACTTAGTCACCGTCGGCGGTTACTTGAATCTCGTAGCCGCGCTCCGCGACGATCCCAATCCCGATGTTCTCGCGAGCGCCGCCGATCATGTCGCCGATATTTCCGATCGCGTCGCCTCTTCCAAAGAGGAACGCGATGCTCTTGCCGCCTGGCTCCGCCGTACCTTTGCCCCTCAATATGCCAAGCTCGCCCCGCCCGCGGCAGAAGATTCGCCACAGACGATCGAGCTCCGCGCCCTGCTCCTCGCGCTGCTTGGCGAGCTGGGAGAAGACCCGCAGGTTCTCGATCGCGCGCGAACCATAGCCGGCAGCTATCTCGCGGATCCTGCCTCGGTCGAGCCCACACTTGCCGGGGCCGCGCTTGCCGTTGCCGTGAAATACGGCGATGCCGCGCTCTTCGACAAATTACAAAACCTCTACCAAACCTCCCACGATCCTGAAGTCAAGGAGCTGGCTCTGCGCGAATTGGTTCGTTTCACCAATCCCGATCTCCTTGAGCGCGCTCTCGAGTACTCGGTCTCGGGCAATGTGCGCAATCAGGATGCCGCTTTCGAATTGGCCGACGCCTTCAAGACCCCGGAGAATCGCGAACAGAGCTGGAATTTTATCAAGACCCATTGGGATGCGGTCCATGCGCAATTCACTACCGATCTGGGTTCGTATCTGGTGGCGGCCACGGGCAACTTCTGCACAGCCCAGGCGCGCGACGACGTGAGAAATTATTTCGCCACGCACTCCGTGACGGCCTCCGGCTCTGCCCTCAGGCACGCACTCGAACACATCGATGGCTGCATCGAACTGCGCCGCCTGCAGGAGCCAAACCTGAAAAAATGGCTCGCCGTTCAGGAGAAAAAGTAAGCTCTGAATCACACCGCCCCGTAGGGGCGGCCGACAATAGCACAGGGCGAAGCCGCCCCGGAGGGGCGGCCGATAGTAGCCCAGGACGAGTCCGCCCGCCGCAGAGGGCGGGCGCTGTCCTGGGAAAGCAGCAGGCGATCGCGCGCGCCCCGTAGGGCCGCCCGATCTGTCGCACCCAAGTTTCAAGTGAGCAAAGCCGAATGCATAGCGCGCGCCACGCCCTCTACAGCCTCCGCAACCGCGCGCACGCCTCGTCCAGCTCCGCGTCCTGCTTGGCAAAGCAGAAGCGCAGCAGATTCTCGCCGCGGCCGGCGCGGAAGAACGCCGATCCCGCAACCGCCGCCACGCCGGTCGCGCCCAGCAGATGCCGCGCCTTCTCCGCTGCGGTTTTTCCCGGCAAATGGTCAACCCTCGCCATCATGTAATACGCCCCCGCGGGAATCGTCGGCTCCATGCCCGCGCCTTCGAGCGCCGCTGCCATCCGTGCCCGCTTCGCCTGATAATCGGCAGCCAGTTGCGTGTAGAAGCTCGGTGGCAACTGCTCGATCCCCGCGGCCACGCCCACCTGCAGCGGCGCAGGCGCGCAAACGTACGTCAGGTCGTGGAAATGCGCCATGGCCGGCATCCATCGCGCGTCGGCCGTCGCGTAGCCAATGCGCCACCCGGTAATGGAATAAGTTTTGCTGAAGCCCGAAATCGCAATCGTGCGCTCGCGCATTCCCGGCAGCGTCGCCGGCGAGATGTGCCGTGCGCCATCGTAGACAAAATACTCGTAGATCTCGTCGGTGATCAGAAAAAGATCGTGCTGCCGGCAAAACTCCGCGACCGCTCCGAGTTCGGATTGCGAAAAAACTTTGCCGCTGGGATTGGCCGGCGTATTCAAGAGCACCGCGCGCGTCTGTGCCGTCACGGCCGCGCGCATCGCGTCCATGTCGAGTTGAAAATCCGGGGTCCCCAGCGACGGGTCTTTGTCGCTGGGATGAAAATCCGGCTCGGCAAGCGCCACCAGCACCGGCTTCACGCGCAATGACTTGAGCGTATGCACGTGGTAGCCGTAAAACGGCTCGAAGACCAGCACCTCGTCGCCGGGATTGAGCAGCGCCATCGCCGCCGCATGCAATCCCGCCGTCGCGCCCGAGGCCACCAGTACCTCGCGCTCGGCGTCGTAGTTCAGCCCGTACTCGCGCTGCTGCTTGGCAGCAATGGCCTCGCGCAGCCGCGTAATGCCGTCGCAGCGCGTGTAGATATTCTGCCCATCGCGCATGGCCTCGGCCGCCGCGGCCACCACCACTTCAGGCACAGGCGTGTCGCAAACCCCCTGCGCCAGGTTGACGCCGCCCATGCGATCGCATTCGCTCGTCATGGCGCGAATTTCCGACTGATACGTCTCAGGCGCCAGTTGGCTGAGGCCAAGGCGCGACCCTATCTTTGTTGCATCCATAGTTGTTCCGGGCAAGGGGAAGTTCCTTTGCTTCCATCTTACATTTTGAAGAGGCCGCGTCACCCGGACAAGAAAGTGTGCGATTTCACGGTTACCTGAAAAATGCATCGTGAAGCAAGAAGTGTCAGGGCACGACTTCAGTCGTGCCGTAACTGCGCCAATGCCACCCCGGGGCTTTAGCC